>JAUSPW010000205.1 GCA_030652635.1 Pseudohongiella sp.
CTGATCAGCTTGATCAGCAGACCGTCGGGATTCAGATTGAGTTCCTGCAGGCTGGCTGACAGACCAAGCCCATGAAACAGGCCAAATACAAACACCGCCCAGCGCGTATCAGGTCGCCAGCGGCCGAGCGACTGTAAAGCCCCCATGTTTTCCAGCGCTTTATAAACCACTGACAAGGCGATAATGGCATCGATCAAGTATGCATTGACGCTGATGTTCGCCAATACCCCAGTCAATAAGGTCAAACTGTGGCCCAGAGCAAACAGCGAGACGTACTGAACAACCTGCATAGGTCGATTCAGGAAAAACACCACCCCGGCCAGGAATAACAGGTGGTCATACCCTGTCACCATATGTTTGGCGCCGAGATAAATAAAGGGGCCAACGGCGGCGCCGGCATTGGATGTTACAAAGTCGGCATCACCACCTGCAATATTGTGTGCAAATGCAATTGCTGGGAAAAAGCATCCTAAGATGATGGCAATAACAACTGGCACCGTCTTTACAAAGGACATGAATTGCGTCCACATCTGATATGCGCGTTGCATGTTACTCAGTCAGGCTACGGGGTTGAAATCGCGACAGAATCTCCGGGTTATAAGCCTGATGGCACGCTGTGCACACGCTGTATAGCTGTGCGCCGGCTTGAAACAGATCTTCTTTATTTTGTTCGTCAGCTGCTTTCATGATGGATAAGCCCACTGTGCTGGTTGCCTGCGCGTAAGTTGACCAAGGGCCTTCCTGAACACGCCCGGGCAGTAACATTAGATTGCCTGCCTCGACAATCATGGCACCATGGTTGTCGACATTGGCCCAACCCTCGTCATCCGTCGGGTAGAGTTCGTAATAACCTTCATTTTCATCAAGAATCCAGCCTGCGGACTTCCATAACACATCCGCAATGGGCTCCAGCACATGCGCCATAAATTCCACAGTGTCTAATGTCAGGTTGTAGTCTGTGGTGTCACTACTGACCGAGTTGGTGTCCGTGGGTGCGCCGGAATCCTGGCTGCATGCGACCAGACCCAATGAGGTCAGCGTGGTGAAAAAAACAGCGCGTTTAACAACTCGAGTTAAAAACATGATCTTGATTCCTTGGTAGGCAGGTTTTTAAAAACGCTTGCCAAGCGATGAAACTGATAGCCGCATGATACGCGCATGGGTTGATCAGCATCAACCGTCGTTCGTGGTGTGCTATGTGTCGTATTGTCGCGTTTGTTTTTTATCTGACAACTCGAGTGCGACTTGATTCTGTTGCTGCACTGGTTTAGCTTTCAACGTGCTCCACAACAATAATTATGAGAGAGAGGAATACGGGCCATGACTTTTATCGCCTGCACAACAAAAAAATCATCAGTATCAGGCAACCCTATCGGGATAGACCCAAAGCTGGCGAAGCCCTTGCTGAAACCACTGCTGATTGCATGTGCAGTCATGAGTCTGCCATGGCAGGCACTGGCGCAGGCGCCGGGTTATGAGCCGCCCCGCACACCCGCTGGCAAACCTGATTTTCAGGGTATCTGGACCAACGCCTCGATCACGGATTTGCAGCGCAACCCGCAATACACAGCACTGGTGATTCCGCCAGAGAATCTGGAGCAACTGACCGCACAGCACCCACAAAATGTCCGCCAGGCCACCGATGATAACTTGCAACAAGGTGAGTTGCTTGATGGTTCGGATCTGGGTATGGGGCGTGGATACAACGCATTCTGGATTGATCCGGGTACCAGTTTCGGACTGGTCAAGGGCGAGTATCGTACGTCTTGGGTAATCGAGCCCGATAACGGCCGCATTCCATACTCCGAGCAAGGACAGGTGCTGCGTCGTGAATATCGTGAAAAATTCAGCAGCAATGACGGTCCGGAAGGCCGCGCCTTGGGCGAACGCTGCCTGATCGGTTTTGGAGGAACAGGTGGCCCTCCCATGCTGAACGTGTTGTACAACAACCACTACCAGATTGTGCAGACTGATGATTACCTGATGATTATGGTCGAGATGAATCAGGACGCCCGTATTATCCCCATCGGAGGTAAACACCGCCCGCGCGAGTTACAGCAATGGCTGGGTGATTCCATTGGATGGTGGGAAGGCGACACCCTGGTTGTAGAAACTGTCAGCCTGCATCCGCAGCAGGCCGGAGGTGGCCAGATACCTTTGTCAGATCAAGGGAAAATTATTGAGCGGTTTACCCGATGGTCTGATGGTCAGATTTTCTACGCGTTTGAAGTGAATGATCCGGTGTTTTACACCCAGACCTGGCGCGGCGAAATGAGTCTGAATGCGAGTGACTCGCGCATTTATGAATATGCCTGCCATGAGGGCAATTATGGATTGCCGGGCATTCTGGCGGGTGAGCGGCGGGCAGAAGCAGATGCAGCAAGCCAATAAGTTGATCTGACGCAATACGTCAAGTCAAAAACAGATTGCAAACATAAATGAGAGTTATTATCATTCGCCCGTTCTGAGTTATTTCAAGGTCCGGGAGTCAGGTATGAGAAAGTTGTTCTTGTCTATGTTTGCCGTGTCTGCCCTTGCAGCCGGTTTATCCGCAGGTTGCACGGCGCAAGCGGCTGAAGTCAACGTGTACTCCGGCCGTGAAGAAAATCTTATCAAACCTGTTCTTGATCGTTTTACCGCGCAGACTGGCATTAAAGTTAATCTGATTACCGCTGGCGCTGATGAGTTAACCACCCGTCTTGAGCTGGAGGGTGCAAACTCGCCAGCTGACCTGCTGTTGACGGTCGATGTTGGCCGGCTGCTGCGCGCCAAAGAGATGGGTTTGCTGCAAGCTGTCGATTCCGATGTGCTCGAAAGCCAGATTCCGGCGCAATACCGTGACTCGGAAGGTGAGTGGTTTGGTGTGTCACTGCGCTCCCGCGTTGTGGTTTACGACAAAGAACGCGTGAACCCCGCACAATTGTCTACTTATGAAGATCTGGCTGATCCCAAGTGGAAAGGCAAAATTTGCATACGATCGTCTTCCAATATCTATAACCAGTCGATGACAGCGGCCATGATCAGTCATCATGGTGTTGAAGAAACTGAAGCATGGGCCAAGGGCTTGGTCGCCAATTTTGCACGTCAGCCGCAGGGCGGCGATCGTGATCAGATTGCTGCAGTCGCGATCGGTCAATGCGAACTGGCCATTGTGAACACCTATTACCTTGCCGGTATGATCAATGCCACCAGCGCAGAACAACGCGAGCAAGCAACTAAAGTTGCTGTGTTCTGGCCCAATCAGCAAGATCGTGGCGCGCACATCAATATCAGTGGAGCTGGCCTGAGTGCGCATGCACCTAACCGCTCAGAAGCGATTCAATTGCTGGAGTTTCTGGTGAGTGATGAGTCGCAGACCTGGTATGCGGAAGCCAATAACGAGTTTCCGGTACGTGCAGGTGTGCCGGTAAGTGCAACGCTGCAGTCCTGGGGTGAGTTTAAAGCCGACTCACTGCCTTTGGAGCAACTCGGTATCCATAATGCCGAAGCTGTGCGTGTGATGGATAGAGCCGGCTGGCGTTGAAGGCACGGGTTTGACTGACAAGGCACAATCCTCAAAGCAGCATAACGCACAAACATTAGTGGCGCGCATGGGCAAACACGGCTCACTGCTCGCCATTTTTGTTTTGTGTGTGCTGCTGAGTGTGCCGGTTTTAACGATTTTTTCGTCGGTTTTTGATAGTAGTGACGGTGTCTGGCAGCATCTTGTTGACACACTGCTCTGGTCTTACATCGTCCAATCGCTACAATTAATGTTGGGCGTTGGTGTACTGGTGCTGTTACTGGGCGTCGCTCCGGCTTGGCTGGTCACCATGACGCGTTTTCCAGGCAGTCGCTGGCTGGAATGGGCCCTAGTACTGCCTTTGGCCATGCCAGCTTATATCATTGCCTATACCTACACGGGCATGCTGGATGTTGCTGGCCCGGTGCAGGGATTTATTCGCGACACCTTTGACATGCGCTTTGGTGACTACTGGTTTCCTCAGATTCGTTCTACCGGTGGCGCAATAACCATGCTGTCGCTGGTTTTGTATCCCTATATTTATCTGCTGTCGCGCATGGCTTTTCTGGAGCAATCGGTATGTGTGCTCGAGGTGTCCCGCACCTTGGGAGCCAGTCCCTGGCAGGCATTCAGCCGGGTGGCGGTGCCCCTGGCGCGCCCCGCTATTATGGCGGGTTTGGCCTTGGTGTTGATGGAGACCCTGGCTGACTATGGCACCGTACAGTATTTTGGCATCTCCAGTTTTACCGCCGGCATTTTTCGCACCTGGTTTGGCATGGGGAGTGCGACCGCAGCTGCACAGCTCTCTGCGGTCTTGATGTTGTTTATTCTGGCGCTGGTGATTGCCGAACAGTGGTCGCGTAATCGTGCCCGTTATCACCACACCAGTACCCGATATTCACAGTTACCTCAACTTAAGTTGACGGGCTGGAAGATGGCTGGCGCGCTGGTTTATTGCTTAGTGCCGGTGCTGTTTGGGTTCATTATCCCGTTTTTACAACTGGCATGGTGGGCGTGGGACACCCGTGCACTGGTTGATTTCAGCGCCTTCAGTCAGCTCATTATCAACAGCCTGCGACTGGCATTTACCGCTGCCTTGATCGCTTTGATATTGGGCATGTTCATCAGTTACGCAAAACGACTGCAGCCCGGTATGCCGATGAGAACAGCCACCCGCGTTTTGGGTTTGGGGTATGCCGTCCCGGGCACGGTGATCGCTGTGGGTGTATTGATTCCGTTTGCGTGGTTTGATAACTCCTTGGACGCCTGGATGCGCGCGCAGTTTGGCATCAGCACAGGCCTGTTGATGAGCGGTACGCTGATAGCGGTGGTATTTGCTTACATTGTGCGTTTTCTGCCGGTGGCGATGAATACGATGGATGCCGGATTGGGGAAAATTAAACCAAGTATGGATGACGCGGGCCGCTCCATGGGGCTGGGCCCGTTCCAGATTCTCAGGCGGATTCATATCCCCATGTTAAAAGGCAGCTTGCTGACCGCTGCCTTGCTGGTGTTTGTTGATGTGTTGAAAGAACTGCCCGCTACCTTGATTCTGCGCCCATTCAACTTTAATACGCTTGCGATTCGCACTTATGAACTGGCCAATCAGGAGCGCCTGACTGAAGCCGCGGCTTCGGCACTGATGATCGTTCTGGCCGGCATTATTCCTGTTATCATCATCAGTCTTTCAATTTCAGCTTCACGACCCGGTCATGACAAACGCGCTTGAATTAAAACACGTCTCCGTGGATTTGGAGAAAACGCCGATTGTGCGTCAGATCAGTCTGACACTCAGATCAGGTGATATCGGGTGTTTGTTAGGCCCCAGTGGATGCGGCAAAACTACCTTGTTAAGAGCCATTGCCGGTTTTGAACCGGTGAGCGGCGGCGAAATTTTTATTGCCGGGGAAAGTGTCAGTGGCGCTGGATTACATCTGCCTGTTGAGAAACGCCATGTTGGCATGGTGTTTCAGGACTATGCACTGTTTCCGCATATGAATGTGCGTGACAACATTGCGTTTGGATTGCGGGCGCTTAAAGGTGCAGCACGTCGCCAGCGCGTAGATGAATTGGCTGCCATGTTACGCATTACCGAGTTGCTTGATGCTTGGCCGCATCGCTTATCCGGTGGCCAGCAGCAACGAGTGGCGATAGCGCGGGCAATGGCTCCCAAACCTCGTATTTTGCTGTTAGATGAACCCTTCGCCAGTTTAGACGTGGAGTTACGTGAGCAAATAGCACGTGAAATCCGCTTGGTACTCAAGAGTGATGGCATTACCACCATTCTGGTGAGCCACAATCAATATGAAGCATTTGCCATGGCAGATGAAATTGGTGTGATGAGTGCAGGAACGCTGCAACAGTGGAGCCCGGCATTTGAACTGTACCATGAGCCTGCCAATGCTTACGTGGCTGATTTTGTTGGCGAGGGAGTGTTTTTGCCTGGCACCGTGGTGGATGATTTGCATGTGCAGACCGAGCTGGGTTTGCTGCATACCGACCAACCGCTGGGGTTTGCGGCAGGGGAAGGCGTATCGGTGTTGATTCGACCGGATGACGTGATCCACGATGATCACAGTCCATCGACTGCCAAAGTCATCGACAAGGCCTTCAGAGGCTCACAGTTTTTGTACACGCTGGAATTGGACAGCGGCGCGCGCGTGTTGAGTCTGGTGCCCAGTCACCATGCTCATGGCAAAAATACCCAAATCGGCATCAGGGTGGAAATGGACCATCTGGTCGCATTTCCACGTTGAATACTGGCCAGCGCCGCGATGTTCCCGGCTGGTTACTTGGCGTCGGCCTTTGTAAACATCACCGTGTTCAGTGGTGTGCCATTAAGCTCAAAAGAGGCAATTTCCACCCGCCCGCCACCGGGACCAAATGGCCACTTGGCGCTTACATAGCCGCTCATGCCACCACTGCTGACCATGCCGGCACTGATGCCGAAGTTCTTGGCCAAGCCCACGGCAGTCCACTCACAGGCACCCTCGCCACTGGAAATCAGTGCGTACAGATCGTCACCATATTTAGGGGACTTGCCCAGACTTTTGACTTCCATGGTGCATCCGCCGCGACCGTTTTCACCGGATGATGACAGATAAACACCTTCAATCATGGTTTGCGCGGATGCCGGCAATGCCACACAAAACCCGAACGCCAACAGCATGCAGCTGATTTTTTTCATTTGAATAGCTCCTTGATCTGCTGAAAGGCCAATACTGCATAACAACTCAGGGGTCGAGTGTAGGCAGGTTAATGACCATTCGTTTTGATACAGATCAAGGGCAGGCAATTAGCCTTGGTCGACGAGGAAGGTTTCCAGACTTTTTCCGGTGAGACGTTTGATGCTGGAAAACACGAACCAGATGGCGATCATCAGCACGATCATGCTGGGAATAGCGATCACCGGATAACTGAGTGCGGTCATGCGACCAAGCTCGGCGGTGTATTCCGGGGTGCCGGGAGGGCTGACCAGAATAACGCGGGCCAGGATGTAATTAAGTGTAGAAGACATAAAAAAGGAGGCTGCCACGATGTAAGAGGACTGTGCCATGCGTCGGCTAAAGGCGGCAGTATTGCCATGTGCTGCCAGTGCTGCATACAGATCATCCACCCGAATCATTTGTCCGTTAAGGATTAATGTCCTGACCAAAGGAAACCGCGTGTATTGGCTTCCCAGGACTGCCAGGCCAATAATGCCAGGGATGGCTGCTTCCTTGATGGCAATGTATTGCGGATCCAGTTCCAGCAGGCTGATCCCGCCGGTGAGCATGACACTGACAATGCCCAGTACCGAAAACGGGTTGACCTTGCCGCTGCCTTTGAGATCCCAAAGGCCATAGCCAATCGGGAAGCACAAGGCCAGCACTATGCTCCACGCCGGTCCAAGGCTGTCTTCCCCACTGAAGCGGGTCATGATGACAACCGGAATGATGATGTTAAACGCTAGGTTACCGAGGAAGCCGTTGCCGGATTTTTTGGCTGGCTGAGAATGCTTGGTGCTATCTGTACCCTCGGTCATAGTGTTGGCATGATCCAGAATAAAAAGGGCAGATTAAAAGAGGTGGTAGCTACGAGTGGATTTGAACCACTGACCCCAGCATTATGAGTGCTGTGCTCTAACCAACTGAGCTACGTAGCCATCGCAAGGCGCGCATTCTGTCTAACTGCGCGGAACTTGTCAAGATTTGAGAGTCTGCTATCGCGGTTTTCGGGTTCTTACACATTAAACCTGAAGTGCATCACATCACCATCCTTGACGATGTATTC
>JAUSPW010000207.1 GCA_030652635.1 Pseudohongiella sp.
CCGGAAGAGCCACCGCCGCCGCCGGAAGAGCCACCGCCCCCACCAGAGGAGCCACCGCCGCCGCCGGAAACGCCGCCGGAAACGCCGCCGGAAACGCCGCCGGAAACGCCTCCGGAAACACCGCCTGCACCGCCGGAATCCGGGCTTGTGCATCTACATGAGCCGGTATTTCAGGCAGAGACTGTTTCTGAGTTTCTCCAGGAATCAACACATGCGCCTATGTGGGGCTATTGGACACAAGACAGCGGATACACAGAACATGCGGAAAACAATCAGCTTGCAGTTCTTGATGCAAATGTGATGGCTGACCTTGAACTGGCTGACAGTACATCCCAGCCACAAGCGCCCATGCTGCCGGACGAGGTGCGCACCTTCCAGATTGTGGGCAGCTCAATCCTGAGCTCAACATCCGACGGATCCATGCTCAATCTCACAGGCAACTCCCACGTCAGGGTCGACTTTGTGCAAGAGACGATTGATATCAAGCTGTCGCTGGAAAGTTTACGCGCCAGCGGTGACTTGTCTGCAAACCATGTGGACCTGATCAGCTTCTGGCAATCGCAACCGGTCATACTGCAGGGTACAGAAGACTTTAGCGTGCATGGCGGTGAGCTCACCGGTGCATTTGTTGAAGAGTCGGCGCGCGCCATCATGAGCCTGATTAATGCCCGCAGTAATCTTGATGAGTATTTCCAGGGCAGTGTGACCTGGCAGGACAACAGTCTGGTTGCGCCTGAGTAAGGACGCTATTTGGAAGTGTGCGACCAAATACCGTCCCAGTCAGGCGCAGGCGGGTTTCCAAGATAAAACTGGCAACGCTGCACAAATATGTGCGCAACATCGTCCTCAGCGTGGGTATGGGCAATTGCTGTGAACAAGGTCAGCGCACGCTCAAAGTCGCGTTGCCAGTAAGCGTCCAGTGCGTGGCTACTCGACGCGATAACGTGCTTTTGCAAGTCAGTGATGACATCACGGTTGGCGATTGGTGTCAGCAACATGACCGATTGATCACGACCTTTGACCCGTACTTTATCGATGGGTCTGAACGCCCAATCTGGCACCAGGGCTTGTGTATGTTCAGTTACCAGAATGTCGACGCCATAGTTTTTGGTCAGCCCCTCGACGCGTGATCCCAGGTTTACGTTGTCGCCCAGCACGGTGTATGCCATGCGAAACGACGAACCCATGTTGCCGACATTCATCAATCCGGAATGAATACCAATGCCCATTTTGAGTTCGCGCAAACCTTCATTGGCAAACTCGCGGTTGATTGCTTCCAGCGCGCTCTGCATGGCAAACGCACTTTCAAGCGCGTGTCTGGCGTGTTGATCGTCGGCCAGCGGCGCGCCCCAAAACGCCATGACAGCATCCCCCATGTATTTATCAATGGTCCCTCGGTGCAGGTGTATCGCGCGTGTCAGCGGTGACAACAGTCGATTCATGATATCGGTGAGTTGCCCGGGGCTGAGTTGTTCAGAGAATGATGTGAATTCTCTGACGTCGGAGAACAGCACGGTCA
>JAUSPW010000218.1 GCA_030652635.1 Pseudohongiella sp.
GGTCAAAGGTCTTGCCAAGCCGGTTACGCGGACATTATCAGCTTGCGCGCGCTGTAGCAAAGTCGATAAACCACTCGATGGACGCCGGATTGGACATGGAGTCGCGATTGACAGCTTTTTTGACATCGTGACCCAGCAGAATTTTTTTCACGGGAATTTCCAGCTTTTTACCTGACAGAGTGCGCGGCACTTCCGGGATAGCAAAAATACCATCCGGCACATGGCGGGCCGACAGTTTTGTCCTGATGGCGTGATTGATTGCGGCGCGCAACGCTTCTGGTACGCCGGTATACAAAGCATCGATTTCTGTTTTTGGCTGCTTACCAAGTGAGGCTTTGCCGGCAACCATGCCACCAGGGGCGGGTCCTTTAGGGCTGGTTTCTGCTGCATAAGCGGGATCACGCAGCACAATAAACAAAGCCATAAACGACTCACGGTTTAGATACTCCAGATCTACTACCAGCGAATCCAGCACATCCTCAAACTCTTCCACTACCCGATAAATCTCGCTGGTCCCCATGCGAATGCCATGGCGATTGATGGTGGAGTCTGAACGACCGTAGATGATTCCGCCCACCGCGTCGGGTCGGGGAATCAAACGCAGCCAGTCGCCATGACACCAGACTCCCGGAAACTGCTCGAAATAACTGCCAAAATAGCGTGAACCATCCTCGTCACCCCAGAAGAACAGCGGCATGGACGGCATCGGTTGAGTGACGACTAGTTCACCCACCTCGTCAATCACAGATTGACCTTCATCATTAAACGCATGCGTCGCAATGCCCAATTCACGACATTGCATTTCGCCAGAATAAATCGGCAATATGGAGCTGGTAGTCAGGAAACATGCGCCAGGATCTGTGCCTCCGGAAATGCAGCCCAGGCGCACGTCCTGTTTGACATGGGTGTACACCCATTCATAACCCTCTTCGGGCAGTGGTGACCCGGTGCAGCCCACTGAGCGCAATGACGACAGATCAAACTGTTCGCCTGGCCGGATGCCGGTTTTTCCGCACAGCGCAATAAACGCCGGGCTGGTGCCAAAGGAGTTGGCTTGCTCGCGCTCCGCAAATTTCCACAAGGTACTGGTATCGGGATACCCGGGGTTGCCGTCATACATCAGTACAGAGACACCGTTTATCAGGCCGTTCAGCGTTGAGTTCCACATAATCCAGTTGGTGGAAGAAAACCAAAAGGTCTTATCGCCGGGTTTGGCATCGCCGTGCAGCAGTCCTGCTTTAAAACTCTGGATCACCACCCCGCCATGCCCGTGAACAATGGGTTTAGGCATGCCAGTGGTGCCGGATGAATAGACAATCCATAGCGGATGTGAAAATGGTACAGCCACAAATTCTGGTTCTTGCGGGGTTGAGATTGCTTTATCAAAGCTGATCAAACGAACAGTACGATCAACATCGCTGATATCGAGTTGCGCGCGCGGATCAAGATATGACAGGAAAATGACTGACTCCACACTCGGTAACTGGCGCACAAGTTCGCGCACAATGTCGCGACGGTCAAAGTCACGGCCGCCGTATCGATAACCATCAATGGCGAACAGCACTTTAGGCGCAATCTGACGGAAGCGATCAAGGACACCCACAGCACCCATATCCGGGGCGGCGCATGACCAGATACCGCCGAGGCTGGTAACGGCCAACATAGCGGCCGCTGTTTCCGGGATGTTTGGCATGTAGGCTACCGCGCGATCGCCGCTCTGCAGCCCCAGATCTTTTAAGGTCGCAGCAATTGACCCAACCTGCTGGCGCAACTGCCCCCAGCTCATTTCTGAGCGACCGCGTACTTCCGAGTCGGCGATAAGCGCAGGTGTGTTTTTGTTTTCCGCTTCTATGCCATACGCCAGGGCATGTTCGGCATAGTTGAGTGTTGCGCCTTCGAACCAGCGCGCCCCCGGCATCTTTCTTTCCAGCAAAACCCTTTGATAAGGACTGTGTGCAATGACCCCGGCAAACTGCCAGATGCTTTCCCAGAAGTCTTCGATCTCGGTGGTAGACCAGCTCCACAAGTCATCGTAATGCGCAAACTCCAGACCCTTATGTTGTTTGAGCCACGCTTGATAACGGGTAATGCCGGCTTCCGCGATGCGGTCGGCGGAGGGGTGCCACAAAGCTTGCGATTGCGTCATGAAAAGTCCTTGTTTGATCTGATTTTTTTCAAGTTCCGGTACACGCGTTTTTCTGAGTGCTTAGCTGCGCTCATTAAACATGGCAATGCGGCCACCGTCGACAACCAGGTCATGGCAGTTGATATAGCTTCCTTCATCACTGGCAAGGAACAGGGCGGCATAAGCAATGTCATCAGCAAGGCCAGAGCGGGGTGTGGGTGTTGCATTGGCAAGATTGCTCTGAAGCTTTTCCATCTTTTGTGCGTTTTCTGCGGCACTTAAGGTTTCTGCACGTGAGGAACCGCCCCAGAATATCGGTGTTGCAATTGCACCTGGGGAGATGGCATTTACACGAATATTGAAGGGGCCCAGTTCAACGCCAGCAAGACGCGTCATGTGCGACACCGCAGCTTTGGCGCCCGAATATAAATAACCCCCTTGATGCAGGCGGTGTGCCGCAATACTCGCGTTGTTAATAATGCTGCCGCCCCCGGATAGTTTCATGACACGAGCGGCGTGCTTCATGCCAAACACAACGCTGCCCACCAACAGTCGCATAACCCGATCAAATTCTGCTTCAGTGACGGACTCCACAGAGCTGCGCTCGCCAGCCCCGGCATTGTTAAACAGACAGTCAAGCCGACCGAAATGTGCAACCGTAGCATCTACCAGCGTTGCCATGTCCTGCTCGTGCATGACATTCACTGGATGGAACATGAATCGGTCGCCATACAAAGCTTTTAGCTCCTGAGCCAATGCCTCGCCACGCTCCTGCGAGCGGCCAGCAATCACCAGCTTTGCGCCATGCGCTGCAAAGATACGCGCGGTGGCTTCACCGATACCGCTGGTGGCCCCGGTGATAATGACCACTTTGTCTTGTAGCCTTGCGGATTGGATATGAATACTCATACAAACTCCTTTTTATTATTTTTGTTCAATGCTGATAAAGTTTTAAGGTTGAGATTCTAGCGCTCTAGGCGCAACACTAACGTCGATGGGCTCAGGCATTCTGCCCGCTGCAATTTGTAGAGGACGCAAAATATCATACTCCACCAGATCGTAAATAGAGCGCATGTGCGGGCCGCGCTCGGGAGCCGGGTTGCTGTCGGAAGTAATTACAATCACCAGATCAAATTCCTTCACCACAAAAATAAACTGCCCACCGTAACCCCATGCCAAGGGCACCTGCAGATCCGCCATGTCGCGCAACCACCAGCCATAACCATACTGTCGTCCCTCACCACGCGGCGAGTCCGCATGCGGCTGGTATGAGTCGCGCACCCAGTCTTCACTCAGAATACGTTTACCCTCATGTATGCCGCCATTCAGATACATCTCACCTATCGCCAGCATTTGGCGTGGGGTAATTTCCATATCATTGCCGCCAAAATATACACCCTGCGGATCGCGGCTCCAGTACGCCATGCGAAATCCCATTGGGCTGGCCAAATATTGCTGTGCAAAGGCTTTGGTGTCCATGCCGCTGGCGCGCGCGACAATGGCGGATAGCAGATGTGTGGTGCCAGTGCTGTAAATCATGTCAGTGCCAGGTTCAGCCACCATCGGGCTCTTTAAGGCGGCATCGACCCAATTGCGGCTGGCGACCCATTGGCCATAGTTGCGACCAGAGGTGCTGGCGAGACCACCCTGCATGGTCAATAGGTTACGCACTGTGATGCTGCGCACGGTGTCCTCAAGCTCGGTACCAATGTACTCGGGGAAAAAGTCCACAATTGACTGGTTAATATCTTTGATCTGGCCGTGCTGAACAGCCAGGCCTACCAATGCGGAAATAATGCTCTTGGACGCAGATTTCAGGTTTGCTGGCTGGGCTGCATTTTTACCAGCGAAGTATTGTTCATAAACGGTTTCGCCTTGATGGCTGATCAGCAGGCTGTGCAGGCGCGGCATCTGTTGTGTGCGTTGCGACACCCGCTCCAAATCAAGGCCGGCGGGCAATGTGTTTTGGGCTGACAGCGCGGCTGACCAGACACCGGCGAGCAAAAAAAATGCCGCTGAAGCAAAAAATCCAGCGGGTTTACTGGCTGCGAGTTTATGAAAAGATGCCATAAGCAATACGACCTGTTTCCAATCTATATACGGATTTCCAAATGCTTGTACCTAGCTGAAATGCCAACTGGTCTGCAACTTGCATCCATCTATTCAAGAACCGGTTGACAAGCAACGGCCAACGTTGCCATTGATTGGCAAATTCAGCTTTAAAAACAGCAGGATGCTGGCCTGTTGCAGGCGCAAGACAGTATGGACAAGCAGTATGGATGAACACGCATACAACACACAAGTCGGTGCCCAGACGGCTACCGACTACCTGATTGCATCAAAACGGTGCGAAACCCAAGATCTTGAACACTTTCTTGCATTAGGTGAACTGGTTGCCACCATCAGTAATCTGGTGCACAACCTGCAACGTGAGCGTGGCGCGTCCAATCTCTATCTTGCTTCAGGCGGCGCGCAGTTTGTACGGGAGCGACAGCAGTTGTGCTGCGCCACTGATGCTGCGGTAAATGCATTTTATTCATGCTTGCAGCGGGTCGAGTCCTCGATCCATCGTGTGCATGGCGGTATGCGCCTGTTTAACCGCATTGCTTATTTGCTTCATAACTTAAAAGACCTCAAAAGCCTGAGGGAGCAGATTGTGTACCGCAGTGTGGCACTGGAACAGGCGACACAACACTACAACAACCTGGTACAGAGTCTGTTGGCATTTGTTTTTGAAACTGCTGACGCGGCTATCGATCCTACTATTTCTGCCAGTCTGGTGGCGCTCTTTAACTTTATGCAAGGTAAAGAGCTGGCGGGACAGGAGCGGGCAGCGGGCGCCAGTGGGTTCGCTCGTGGATATTTTGACGATGGGCACATAGAGCACATCAATCACCTGATTGATGGTCAGCAGCGGTGCCTCGAAGTATTCGAAAGTTTCGCGGACCTTGATTGTGCCCAGCGCTGGACCGACTACCAGGCCCATATTCCGGTGACTGAAATTGAACAGCTGCGAGTGCAGATAACACAAAAACGCGCGGGAGATTCGCGTGCGGGTGTCAACGGACGACCGTGCATCAAAGCTGATCCTGAATTAGCCAATCGTTGGTTTGTGCTGACGACAAGTCGTATCGATGCGATGAAAGAGGTGGAAGAAGGACTTTCTGAACGTCTACGGCAGTTGTGTGAAGCGCGATTAAAAGAGGCGCATGACCGACTGACGCATCATGAAACGCTGATAAAGATGCTGGAGCAAAGTAATGAGCTGCCGCCGCTGTCGCCCATGCAGTCAGCGTCTGTGTATCACAGCCATGTGTTGGCGGACAAGCCAGCGGGGCGCACTCTGATGGAGTTGCTGCAGTTTCAAGCCCAGCGTCTGCAGCAAATGAGTGAAGAACTCAATGCTGCCAAAACCGCCTTAGACGAACGCAAACTGATTGAACGTGCCAAGTTGCTGCTTATGAAGCACCGCTCACTTTCTGAAGAACAGGCACACCGGCTGCTGCGTCAGATGGCGATGAACCAGAGCCGCCGCCTGGCAGAGATTGCGCGCTCCGTGCTTGAGATGGCGGATGTTTGGGGCTGATGTGCTCCAGCTTACGTTGTTTTTCGTACAGAAAACGTAATACCTCCTGACGATAGTGGTTGTAGCGCGGACTGTCAGCTAATGCGATGCGGTCACGTGGACGTGGCAGATCAATCGATAGAATTTCCCCAATACTTGCGCTTGGGCCATTGGTCATCATCACGATTCGATCTGACAACAAAACGGCTTCATCCACATCATGTGTAATCATCATCACCGTATTTTTCAGGTTGCTGTGAATACGCATCACTTCGTCTTGCAGGTGCGCTCGAGTCAAGGCGTCCAGTGCACCAAATGGCTCGTCCAACAACAGTACTTTAGGTTGCATCGCCAATGCGCGTGCGATACCGACCCGTTGCTTCATGCCGCCAGAAATTTCCGATGGCCGTTTGTGCAAGGCATGTAGCATATTTACCAGCTCAAGATTATAGAGAACCCACTCATGTCTCTCTACAGACGTTTTGCTTCTGCCGGCCACCTTGTTTACCGCAAGCGCCACATTTTCATAAACAGTCAACCACGGCAGCAGCGAGTGATTCTGGAACACCAGTGCGCGATCCGGACCGGGTGCGTTCACCTCCTTGCGATCAAGAATGACTACACCGGAGGACTGCTCAATCAAACCGGCGACAATATTCAGCACAGTTGATTTGCCACAACCGGAGTGGCCGATAATCGATATATATTCTCCCTGATCGATGTGTAAATTGATGTTGCTCAGCACGTGTGATCGTACGCTGCCTTTCTCGAAGGTTTTCTCAACATTTTCAATTGAAAGATAGTGTGAGCTCATAACAGTTTCTCCTTTTGTTAAGACTGGGGCACTCCAGCGTGCATTCAGGACGCTGAGGTGCCGCGCGTCACGATATTTCCGAGCATGGCTACCAGCCTGTCGAGAAAAAACCCAACCAATCCCACGTAAACCAATGCCAGAATGATGTCGCTGATCAGCGACGCATTCCAGGCATCCCAGATAAAAAACCCTATCCCCACGCCGCCAATCAGCATTTCTGCCGCAACAATTGCCAACCAGGACAAACCCACACCTATTCTCAATCCTGAGAAAATATACGGCGCTGCGGCAGGCAGCATTATTTTGTAAAAGTATTCAAGGCCGTTCAGACGCAAGACTCGCGCGACATTGCGGTAGTCTTCCGGAATATTCCGGATTCCCACCGAAGTGTTGATAATAATGGGCCAGATTGCTGTGATAAAAATTACAAAAATTGCAGATGGGTTGCTGTCCTGAAATCCTGCCAAAGAAATTGGTAGCCATGCTAACGGAGGCACAGTCCGCAGCACCTGGAAAACAGGATCCAGGCCACGCATCGCCCAGGTTGACTGGCCCACCAACACACCTAACGCAACGCCAACAATCACCGCAAAACTGTAACCCACTGCCACACGCTCAAGGCTGGCCAGAATCTGCCAGCCCATGCCAACATCATTACCACCGTTGTCATAGAACGGGTCCAGAATGAGTTCCCAGGTTTCACTGATCACTTGACTGGGTGGCGGCAGTGTTGCGCCCGTCCCTGAGCACAACAGTTCCCACACGCCCAGCAACAAACACAGGATCACCAGTGGTGGCAGAAAGTTCTGAAGCAGATATGTTCTGATTCGCGGCCAGATTGAGCGGCCACGATTCATGCTCACGTGATTCAGCGCACTCACATTTTCTGTGGCAGTAGTTGACAGAGTTTTCATGACATTACTCCAGGTGTATTAGGCCATTCGCTTGATCACGAGGCTGTCCAGATAAGCTTGCGGGTTCTCAGGATCAAACACGGTGCCATCAAAAAAAGTTTCGATCCCGCGCGAGGTGCTGGAAGGAATCTGCGCGTTACTCACGCCAAGCTCCAGTGCAGCCAGTCGCCACAGTTCTTCGCGATTCACTTTATCAACCAGTGCGGCGGTATCGGTGGCTGCAGGCAAATAGCCCCATCGGATATTCTCAGTCAGGAACCATTTGTCGTGGCTCTTGAATGGATAGGAGGCATGGTCATCCCAGAAACGCATCTTGTGCGGACTATCGCTGACAACACGACCAGTGCCGTAGTCATAGTGGCCACGCATACGATCAAGCAGATCACCTTCAGGCGCGTTAATCCATCGGCGACGTGCACAGATCTCCGCAACTTCTGCGCTGTTCTCGGGTTGGTCGCAATAGATCTGTGCCTCCAGAATTGCTTTGAGTAGTGCTTTGCTTGCATTGGGATTCTGATCCACATATTCCGCACGCATCGCGAAGGCTTTCTCCGGATGGTTGTGCCAGATTTCACCGGTCGTCACTGCGGTGTATCCAATCTTCTGGTTGATCAGCTGAGCATTCCAGGGCGCGCCAACACAGAACGTGTCCATGCTGCCAACTTTCATATTGGCCACCATCTGCGGCGGAGGCACGGTGATCGTTGCGATGTCATTGTCTGGATTGATACCGCCGGCTGCCAGCCAATAGCGCATCCACAAATCGTGTGTCCCGCCTGGGAAAGTCACCGCCGCGCGGACGTCCGCACCACCGGCAC
>JAUSPW010000240.1 GCA_030652635.1 Pseudohongiella sp.
GAAGTGCATGCCATTATGGGCCCTAACGGTGCCGGCAAAAGCACCCTCGGCAATGTGTTGACGGGGCGTGCCGGATATGAAGTGGTGTCAGGTGATGTCACCTTCAACGGTAAAAATCTTTTTGATCTTGAAGTGGAAGAGCGTGCGCGCGAAGGTGTGTTTCTGGCATTTCAATATCCGGTCGAAATTCCGGGTGTCAGCAACATGGAGTTTCTGAAAGCGTCTGTCGATGCCCGTCGTAAACACTTGGGTTTGCCTGAGTTGTCTTCATTTGATTTTATGAAACTGGCACGTGAATGCAGTCAGAAAGTCAGTCTGGATCCGGCATTTTTAAAACGCGGCGTAAACGAAGGTTTTTCGGGTGGCGAAAAAAAGCGTAATGAAATTATGCAAATGATGCTGCTTGAGCCGGGTCTTTGTATTCTGGATGAAACCGACTCAGGTTTGGACATCGATGCCTTGCAAGTTGTCGCAGCAGGCGTTAATGCCATGCGAGACAGTCAACGTAGTTTTGTTGTGGTAACACACTATCAGCGCCTGCTTGATTACATTGTGCCCGATTACGTTCACGTGTTGGCCAACGGCAAAATTGTACGAAGTGGCGACAAGGAACTGGCAAAAGAACTGGAAGCCAAGGGCTATAGCTGGCTGGAAAAAGAGAGCGTCTGACTATGTCTGCACCAACAAGCAATAGTCGGCAATCCATTCCTGCGCCCCAAAGTCCGTTTCAGAAACACGCGCTGGCATTGGCAGCGATGCAAAACATCACGGGCACTGCTGCGGGCTCACTGTTGAATTTGCGCCAACAAGGCTCACAGGAATTTGAACGGGCTACCTGGCCCGGCAGAAAAGTTGAACACTGGAAATATACCTCTGTCCAGTCGTTAAACAGTTATGAAAACGCATCGTGGGCCGCACCTGCAACGTTGTCGCGTGAGTTCTTGCAGCAACAACTTATCCCGTTGCAGGCAACTCGCCTGATTTTTGTTGATGGCGTATTTGACCCGACTATGTCTGACGTGATGCCTGAAGGCGTAAGCCTTTTCTCGCAAGCAGATGCTGAAGCGGCGGACATAATCGATAGCTATCTTGGAAGAGTAGCAGGATCCGTGGACGCATCGCGCCGAAACCTGTTCGCCTCGTTAAACAGTGCCTGGACTCAGGATGGTCTGCTGATCCATGTTGCGCACAACGCGATCTTCGAAAAACCTGTGTATCTGGTTTATGTCAACTCACCACAACAAAACGCTGTTGCCAATGTGCGCACGCTGCTGGTTATGGAACAAAGTGCCAACCTGCAGTTGGTTGAACACTTTCTGAGTATTGATCCATCAGTTGCCAGCCACAACTTTGTAAATACCATGACTGAAATCCAGATGGGTCAAAATGCTCAATTGCATCACACCCGTCTGAATCTGGAGCACGAATCGGTTTCCCATATCGGTGCAGTCCATATCAATCTGATGCGGGATAGCGTTTATAACGGCTTCACTGTGTCCGAGGGCAGCAAACTCAAACGGCTTGATTACCAGATGAATCACTGCGGGCAGGGCGCTTCGCTGAATTTTGACGGCGTTTATCTGGCGCGGCATGACCAACAAGTTGACTATCATACCTGCATCGAACACCGGGTTCCTCACTGCACCAGTCAGCAGGTATTTCGGGGCATCGTGGGTGATAAAGCCAAAGCTGTGTTTAATGGTCGTATTCACATCTTTGAAGATGCCCAGAAAACATTGGCTGAAATGAGCAACCGCAATTTGCTGACGTCCAATACTGCTGAAATCAACACCAAACCTGAACTCGAAATTTATGCAGATGATGTAAAATGCGCGCATGGCGCCACCATCAGTCAGTTGGATGAAACTGCTTTGTATTATTTAATGAGTCGCGGCATCAGTCCTGCGCAAGCGCATACCCTGTTGAGTTTTGGTTTTATCAATGAATTGCTGTCGTCTCAGCCTCTGGAGGCGGTCAATACCTGGCTTGAAACTTGGTTGCGCAATCGTTTTTCGGAGGATCGCAGCCTGATCAGTGATATCAAACCTGCTGTTGGGACGGGGGTTGGCCATTGAAATCAACAGATCAGGCTGGGTTTGATGTTGAAAAAGTACGCGCAGATTTCCCGATTCTGAACCAACAGATCAATGGGCATCCACTTGTTTATCTGGATAATGCCGCGACCACACAAAAGCCTCAGGCAGTGATTGATGCCATCGTCCACTACTACACACATGACAATAGCAATGTGCATCGTGGTGCTCACACACTGAGTGACAGAGCGACCGCCAGATTTGAATCGGCGCGAAAAACCGTGGCTGATTTTATCAATGCCAAAAGTACCGGACAGATCATCTGGACACGTGGGGCCAGTGAATCGATTAATCTGGTGGCGGCCAGTTGGGGTAGTGCCAATCTTGAGGCCGGTGATCGTATTCTGGTGTCCGCGCTCGAGCATCACTCCAATATTGTGCCCTGGCAAATGATCGCCGACAAAACCGGTGCAACCGTTATTGCCATACCGGTGGATGATTCCGGGACAATTGATATGGCAGCGTTCTCCGCACTGTTGGATACACGGGTCAAACTGGTTGCCGTCAATCAGGTTTCGAATGCCTTGGGCACCATCAATCCCGTTGAGGAGATGATCAGACTTGCACACGCAGTCGGTGCAAAAGTGTTAGTCGATGGCGCTCAGGCCATTGCACACTGGCCAGTAGATGTGCAGGCGATGAACTGTGATTTTTATGTATTCTCCGGTCACAAGTTGTTTGGGCCAACCGGCATTGGTGTGTTGTATGGCCGCAGGGAATTGTTAGAGCAGATGCCACCATATCAAGGCGGCGGCGAAATGATTGAAACCGTCAGTTTTGACGGCACAACCTATAATCAGTTGCCATACAAGTTTGAAGCAGGTACGCCGGATATCGCGGGCGCCATCGGTTTGGCAGCAGCTATTGATTACCTGAGTTCGCAAGACCGTGCGGCGTTATCCGCCCACGAAGATGCGCTACTGGCCTATGCCACGCAAAAAGCTGCCACCGTACCCGGCTTGAAGATTGTTGGCACGGCTGCCTGCAAAGCGGCAGTGTTAGGTTTTGTGATTGAGGGTACGCATCCCTCAGATATCGGTATGCTGCTCGATCAACAAGGCATTGCGGTGCGCACCGGACATCACTGTGCGCAACCCATCATGCAACAATATGGCATTCCGGGAACAGTGAGAGCCAGTTTCAGTTTTTACAACACCTTTGATGACATTGACCGTTTGTTTGTTGCGCTGGAAAAAGTCAGGCAAATGCTGTTGTAGTCGCTGAAATGAACAGATTTATTTTCACCAGGGTAGTTTGACGTCTGAGAGGAAATAAGATGAGTGTTAAGAGTTTTGATCCGCAAGCCTTTCCAGCTGAGCCCGTCTCGGTGACGCCATCAGCCGTTGCGCATTTTCGTCGCCAATTGCAAAAAGACCTGACTGCGCGTGCAGTCAGACTGAGCGTCAAGGAAAGTGGATGCACCGGTTTTATGTACGTCATTGATCTGGTCCCTGACATAAATCAGAACGATCTTCGTCAGACGCTGGAAGAGGGCGTTGAGCTGTTGATTGATCGTGGAAGTCTGAACGTAGTTAACGGGACACAAATTGATTTGGTGACAGAAGGCGTTAATCGCCAGCTGCGTTTTTTGAATCCCAATGCCAAAGATCACTGCGGTTGTGGCGAGAGTTTCTCGATCAATTAAAAAAGTTGGATATCTGCATGCAAAGACAAATGGTAGTGGCACAGGAAGATTGCCCGGCACGCAGAGTGCCTGATGGCACTCCGGTGACTATCCCCAAAAACAGCTTTGTCAGTATCACTCAGGCGCTGGGTGGCAACTACACCATTGTCCACAATGGCCAGATGTTACGTGTAGATGGCACGGATGCTGCCAATCTCGGATTGCAGCCTGAAACACTGAGCTTCCCGCCCGCTGTTGATGACAAAATCCACGAGGAACAAGTCTGGCAGGCACTGGGTACCGTATTTGATCCTGAGATTCCGGTGGATCTGGTGAATCTTGGCCTGATTTATAAAGTCGAAGTTGATCATACAAGCAACACGGTTAACATTGATATGACACTGACAGCACCCGGTTGTGGCATGGGACCGGTGCTTGTTGGAGACGTGCAATACCGTGTCAAAAAAGTGCCCAATGTCAAAGACGTCAAGGTCGACCTGGTGTTTGATCCGCCCTGGAGCCGTGACCGCATGAGCGAAGAAGCCCAACTCGAAACCGGAATGTTTTATTGACGATGAAAACCTTTGGCCTTGATATCACCAGCGCTGACATTATCGATACTCTGTCGTTTTTTGACAGCTGGGATGACCGCTATCGATACATCATCGATCTTGGCAAGGAATTACCGCCAATGGCGGACGCTGAGCACACTGACGCAAATCTGATTCGCGGTTGCCAAAGCAAGGTATGGTTAAGCAGTGAGAGCAGAGAAGGGCGGTTGTATTTTAATGTCGACAGTGATGCGTTTATTGTGAAAGGGTTGCTGGCGATTGTAATGGCTGCCTACAACACTAAAACGCCTGCAGAAATTCGATCGTTTGACATACAAGGTTTTTTTGAATCAATTGATCTGATGCGGCATTTGAGCCCAACACGTGGCAGCGGCCTGCAGGCCATGGTGGCACGTATTCAGTCCATAGCTGCCTGATCAACAGCGTCAGCCTCTGAACTCCAATACCCATTGCGCATAGGCGCGACCAGCTTCGTCTCGCTGTTCTGCTGTCAGTCTGCTATTGAGTGAGTTATACAAAAGCGTGGCATCAGGCACCTCGTTGTCATATGCCAGTCGCGCCCACACATAGGCCTTGATCAGATCCTGTGCAACACCTTCGCCGTTTTCATACATCGTTGCCAGATTATACTGCGCTTCCCCGTGATCATACTCGGCAGCATAACCATACCACTTAACAGCTTCCTCAAAATTTGATTGCCGATAGATCAATGACAATGGCCAACGTGTAAATAAAGAAGAGCGCATCCCGAGTCCATTGTAGAACATGGTTCCCAGATTGAACTGCGCGTTGATGTGGCCTTGTTCAGCCGCCATGCGGGTCCATTTAAATGCCAGTTCGTAATCCTGATCAACACCTTCACCGGTGTAGTACATGACACCAAGGTTATATTGCGCCAGATGTAAACCAGCGTCAGCCGCCACGGTAAATTCCCGCAGCGCGGTCACGTAATCACCCGCATACGCTGCGTCCAGACCTGTTTCGTAGGCCTTGTAATCAGGCAATTCAGTATTTTCATCCGCGATTTGTATCTGCGCAGACGCCTCGTGATTCAGCAGTAAGGCGCCCACGATCAACCCAATCGTTACAAGTAAGAGTTTTATCAGATAAAACTGATCGCGTGGGTGTCTGGAAAAATGCACCGCAGACTGCGCCAGATCCTGAACAGGATTGATCATGGTTGCTGCTCGGTTACGTCGGCGACAGGCGGAGACTGTCGAGCCTTGTACGCAGCTATCCAGGCTTTGGCTTCTTCCTGTTTCGCCATCACCTCATCGGGAGGCAATAACTCTTGCACCAGTACCGCGTTCGCTGCTGCGCTCTGGTGCCCGGCAGCGCCTGCCAGCGTAAACCACTTGTAGGCTTCGGCTGTGTTTTGTGGCACGCCCAACTGACCATTAAACAAGGCTATACCAAGCGTAAATTGCGAGGGAGGATCCCCATTTTCAGCAGCGCGCAAAAACCAGGCGATAGCTTGTTCGGCATCTTTGATCACGCCAATGCCATTGAGGTACATCACCGCAATGTTGTATTGCGCGTTACGGTTTTCCTGCTCGGCTGCCAATGTGAACCAACGCAAGGCTTCAAAATTATCCTGCTCGACACCACTGCCATTCAGATAACGATTGCCTAGCTCAAACTGAGCAGCTGCATCGCCGCTCTCACCCTGACGCATCAACTGAGACAAATCTGCCGGCGTTTGTGCCAAGGCATTGCCCAACGAACTGGTCAGCACCAGCACTGACAGCACCTTCAAATAAAAACGACTTTTCGCGAGCACGACAGGGATTTCGCTTAATTCTGTTCGTACAAAGAGCTGGTATCGTCATCGGCAAACATCACTCTGTTTGCATCTTCCAGCCACTGCAGAGCCAGCTGTTCGCCCTCAACCAGTTCAGATTCCGACACGCTGTCACGCAGCATCTCAAGGGCAGGCAAGGTCTCACGCATACCGTTGAGATAAGCAAGGGTTAACCATTTGATTGCCTGCACAAGATCAGGCGTGGTGCCCTGACCCAAGCGATAAATATCGCCCAGCTTTTGTTGCGATGCGGCGTGGCCGGTTTGTGCTGAATCTGTAAACTCCATGATGGCAACACGATAATCACCAGACTGCAATGCCGCCATGCCACGATCATAATCCGCCATGGCCGGCGCACTGAAGGCGACAATACCAGTAAAAAGCAGGGCGCCGAGATGTTGTTTGAAATTAACTGCCATAATGAGACCATCCAGTGAGTTGAATCATGAGCTGATAGTAACATGACCCAACTAATCCGTGGAAATTTGCAGAGACTGCAAAAAAGGGCTTTGCAAATCCGCCGAGTTATATATAATACGCGCCCTACGCACCCGTAGCTCAGCTGGATAGAGTACCTGACTACGAATCAGGTGGTCGCATGTTCGAATCATGCCGGGTGCACCAGAACAAAAAAAGGGGCTGTCCAAAAGACAGCCCCTTTTTTTATTCTTCTGTATTCCGTCTACGAAGCGAACTGCTCATGTTCGACTGATTGCACAGCAATCAGGACGCCTGCCAAGGCGCCCCAACGGGGTGAGCAATCCGCCACAGCGGGTTGCGAATCCATCATGCCGGCTGTCCGCAACGTTAAATTTATGCTTCTGTTTTGCTACTTGTGCCTAATGCTAGAGGCTATTCCTGCATCTGGAATACTGGGTTTGCTGGCAGAGCTGGCTTAATTAAACATCAATCTGGCCGAAAACATTGTTAGTGATGCAGGGATGAGTTTATTTCAGGTAAAACCAAAACACTCATTGTTGAGCACAAGTTAAGAAACCGAGACGGTCACTGGCGCTGAGTGAGAGTGATCAGCTCTTCCGGGCCGCATATTAGCAACAGCTGTCATTGGTATGGCCTCGGTTGAGCTTGCGGATCAGATTCTCACCTGTTGCGAATATATTCACTACTTTTGAAAATAGATAAACCCTGAGCGCAGAAAAGTAACGGATGTATTACCTGAAAAAAGAAAATTAGATATCAAAAAATCCTATGCAATGTCTCTTTACTTGCTTTGGGGTGAGTCCAAGAGGCTCACATTTGGCAGTGATGATCGCCTTCACGCTCGCCTGAAGCGCACGCCCCCGGCATCGGCCGGGGTCGCTCCGTTCCCGATCAGGCCGCGGAAGCCGGCCTGATCACTGAGCCTCCTCTGGAAGCGGCGGTACGCCGGGGAAGTCCGGGCTCGCGACGAAGGCCTTGTAACCGGCGGTCATGGCGCGCGAGCACTCCACGGGCGTGCCCTCCATCGTCCCCCTGTTCTTGCAGGGGCCTTCCGCCACCTCGGGCATGTTCTCGCGCACCCACACCGCGGCCTCGCGATAGATGTCCTGATCGTTCGAACTGGTCGTGACCTTTACGAGTACACCGTCATCGAAGGTGAGGTGGAAGGTGTCGGTGACGTCGAAGCCCGTGCCAAGCGCCTGCACGCGATCGTCCTTGACCTTCACGGGGCAGTTCACGATCCCCTCTTCGTCCCGGGCGCAGGGCGTGCGCAGCAGCACCTCGTAGTTCCCGCCCTTCGCCGAGCCCTGGTAGTAGAGCAGACGCGGTGCGCTCTCCGGCGCCGCCGCCATGATCGGTGCCAGACGGTCGGGTTCAAAGGAGTAGAAGGCGTCGATAAAGGACTCCGCGATCACCAGATCCGGATCGGCGGCGGCGTCGGGCTGCGCGCTCACTGAACTGGCGGCAAGCAAGGCGGTGAGGCAAGCCACAGAGGTGATCGTGATCGAGCGGTGAAAAATGTTCATAGTATCTCCGGGTGTTGGGTATAAATGGTGTCAGGTGTCCTTCAACTTTACGATTATTCCAGTACTTCGCCATCCCGCTCTTCATCTTCGTCGTCTTCCGCGCTGCTGCAGGTCTCGGGCAAGTAGCGCTTGGCCAAGGCGTCAGGTGTGACCCCATCTGCCACGCAGTCCCATTTAATGGTGTTGTCGTCCTGGGCTCGCGCGATGAGCAGGTATCCAGATTCAATGTCTCTAAATCGCACACCAAATTCGCTCATATCTACCTGGGCCTTGAGCGTTCCGATGCGTAATTTGTCGGCAGCCGGTACTCCCAACTCGCCTGCCCGGTAGTCCATACCGGTGAGAATGCCTTCCGGGATCAAAGAGCGCAGGTTGATGTCCGCTTCTGACTGCGGCATCTCACCGTGGGTATTAAAATACTCTTCTATGA
>JAUSPW010000257.1 GCA_030652635.1 Pseudohongiella sp.
GCGCTGTACATCAGCAACGAGGCTGCGCAAGACAGTGTAAAAGTGCGGTTACTGAAAAACAGATTGATATCCCAGAGCGGGAACTGGCTTTTGCGGGTGTGCGATACAAACAAACCGGTGCTGATGGCGCAGGCAATAAAAAATGCAAACGCCACCGGTGAAGGCAGTTGTGTTACCGCAACACAGAACAAGGCAATACTGACACTCCAGCCAACAGCCCCCGCGCGGTCAAACGGCAAGACAGTGTCTGCCCGCCATTCCTCTTTGACCGCAAACACACCCATCAATAACACCACCAGTGCCAGCGGAATCTGCAACAAAAATGCCGCGCGCCAGCCCAGGTGATCCACCACAAATCCACCCAGCAGCGGACCCGCTGACAAACCCACATAAACCGCCGCCGTCACCAAACCGATCATGCGCCCGCGCTTGTTTACCGGGAAGGCCGAGCTGATGATTGCCAATTGCGTTGCGTGCAGCATGGCCGCGCTGATGCCCTGCAGAAAACGCCCGCTGAGCAGCATGGTGCTGTTGACCGACATGGCGGCATACAGAGAGCTCAGCAGCACGGCGGCCGTCCCCAGCAGAAAGATGCGTTTACGCCCGACTGCATCCGCGATACGACTGAAAATCAGCACAAACATGGTGCTTGCCATCAGAAACGACATCGGCACCCAACTCAACAGCCGAGCACTCATACCAAAGTCCATCGCGATACTCGGCAACGCAACATTGGTAGCGCTGAGCATCACCGGGGTCGCAAACGCATTCAGCAGGATCATCGTTAACAGGATGTTGCGATTCATAGCGGGGAACTACGCAAGGGCGCCCTAAAGAGACCAGCAGGATAAAAACTTCACAAGCCGCGATTCTGACAGACACCGGGTAACAATCGCCAGTATCGCGCGCCGCAAATCAACCATCCTGCACTTGTGCAAGCCTGCCAAGTTGCGCATATTGGGGCCAGGCATTGAGGTAAAACCACACCCATAAGGAGCCATAATGACAAGCATCACTCCCAGCGCTGCGCTGCGCACCGACGACTCACGCTTCCAGGATCTGCCGGGTTACCCCTTTGCCCCGCACTATGTCAGCAATCTACCCGGCTTTGAGGGCCTGCGTGTGCACTATCTGGATGAAGGTGCGGCCGACTCAACGTCCATCGTGCTGTGTCTGCACGGCCAGCCCACCTGGAGTTACCTCTATCGCAAAATGATCCCGGTATTTGCAGCGGCCGGTCACCGCGTCATTGCACCAGACCTGCTGGGGTTTGGCCGGTCTGACAAACCGGTTGATGAGCACTTTTACACGTTCAGCAGACACCGCACGTTGCTGGTTGCCTTTATCAGATCGGTCATTCTGGCGTCAGTGCCCGATGCAAAGATCACGCTGGTGGTGCAAGACTGGG
>JAUSPW010000265.1 GCA_030652635.1 Pseudohongiella sp.
CAACCAGCTTGCACAGCAATGCCCTGCGTGCTGATCCCAGCACACAAAAAAACTGCTCACTGTAAAAATTCCTGACTGTCATTGCTGCCCTGTACTACCAGTAACTCATTGAGCTTGTTTGCTATTTCAGCCCCTTTAACGGTCGCTGCCTGCCACCGTAAGCGCCGCCCCTGCCCCTCGTCGGTCAGATAAATATGGACATCCGCCGCTGGCAAAAACCCCTTGCCACGCCCTGGCCATTCAATCAGGCACACGGATGGTGGTTTGAAATAGTCATCAACTCCTAGGAATTCTACCTCCTCGGGATGCGATAGTCTATACAGATCAAAGTGATAGAGAGGAAACTCAAAATCTTCATAAGGTTCGACCAGCGTATAGGTCGGGCTCTTGACTGCTCCCCGATGCCCGAGTGCCCGGATAAGCCCGCGCGACAACGTGGTTTTGCCAGCCCCCAAATCTCCTTCCAGATAGATCACAGCTCCATTGAGCGGCAGTGATTTGGCCAGGCAAGCACCCGCCAGCTCAGTGCCGTGCTCGTCGGCTAAGAAACATTCAAAGTCTGCGCTCATGACAATCCACTCTCACCTGACAGCAGCGCTGGTAAAAATCTAAACAAGTCCGTCGCCAGCAAACCGCGCTGGCCTATCTCAGCCGCTGCCAGATCCGCTGCCTCACCATGTGCACACACCGCGAATCTGGCGGCCTCAGACGCGTTAAAAGTGTGTTCGCCGCATTGACCCAACGCCAGCATTGCCCCACAAATGCCAGACAGAACGTCACCCATACCGCCAGTGGCCATACCAGGATTTCCTTCAAGGCAGATATCAACCATATCGCCGGCCTCCGGAAAGGCCAACAAACTGCCAGCGCCTTTGAGCACCACCACACAAGCCGTTTTTAGCTGCAATGCCCGCACAGCGCTGAAGCGATCCCGGTTGATGGCCGCGGTATCGCATGCCAGCAACCGTGCGGCCTCGCCCGGATGCGGGGTGAGAATCCACTGTGCCCGTTGGGTAACGGGTGCCAGCTCCTGCCAATCGATATCCTCTTGCGCCAGCAAATTCAAAGCGTCGGCATCAAGCACCAGGGGAATCTGCCGCTGCGCTGCGCGCGCTAACACTGCGTGTAACAACCACAATGACCAAGGCGAGCGCCCAAGCCCTGGTCCCAGTACCACGGCGCCGGCACGATTCAGCAACTTCAAGGCACTGTCGGCAGCCTCACCACGTATTTGATCAACGCCGTGCACCATCACTTCCGGACAACGCGTCAACATGGCAGTGACGTGAGCAGTCCGTGTAATCAGGCTGACAGTACCAGCACCTGAACGGGCAGCGGCCTGAGCGGCCATCAACGCTGCGCCGCCGAAACCCGAATCACCACCTATGACCAGCACATGGCCCGAATCGCCCTTGTGCGCTGTGCGTTTTCGCGCCAGCGCCGCCGTGTGCAGTATTCGACTGTCGATGCCCCTGGCAGAGGGCACTCCGCCAGCGATTCCCAGATCGTCAAACCGCAACTCTCCGACAAAGGCGGGCGCATCCCCGGTATACAAACCTTGTTTGCGCGCGACAAGCGTCAGACAGATCTGGGCAACCACAGCCTGATTGTCAACGTGTCCAGTGTCTGCACACACACCCGTCGGCACATCAATTGCCAACACTGGCGCAGCACACCGATTGATAAAATCCACAGCCTGCGCATAGTCAGCGCGAAGTGCGCCCTTACAGCCGATACCCAGCAATGCATCAATCAGCACGGTATGCTGGACGTGATGTGATAAAAACCAATACTCGGCCAGCGCTGCTTCAAACAGCTGACAAGACACGCCTGCCGCCTCAGCCGCCCGCGCTGCCACCTGCGCATCCCCCTGCAAGTCGTCCGGCGCGCGCAGCATAAAAACCTGCACATCCAGCCCATTGATGAGGGCCTGACGGGCAATCTCATAACCGTCGCCACCGTTGTTTCCGCCGCCACAAAACACCATCAAATGACGGGCCTGCGGCCAGCGCTGGGCGATGGCGCGCAAAGCAGCTGATGCCGCTCGCTGCATCAGCGCATAGCCGGTGATACCGCTGTCAATGGCCTGCTGGTCAATGTGACGAACCTGATCACTGGTGAAAAGTGGAATCATGAGCGACTCAAGGTTTTTCCATGCGGAATATGAGGCGCTGCAACAAGCGCAGCGCACTTTCAAGCTCATCGACCGGCACGTCGTCTGTCAAGCCAATCGCCCAAGGGTCCTGTACCGTGCGTAATGCGTGGTAAACCTGCTGCCCCTGATCCGTCAACTGCACCAGCACCGAGCGCTTGTGGCGTGGATTGGTGGCGTAACTGACAAGTCCATCGGTTTGCATGACATCGGTAATGCGCTGCACGGCCTGTCGAGACTGCCCCAGTGCCCTGGCGATGCCGGGCACCGTAACCCCGGCATTGGACAAGGCAATGATACCAATCACTTTCCAGCGCGCACTGGTCAGTCCGACTCCTTCCGCCATGCGGTCGCCATCAGCCAGTAAAAGACCATTGATGCGGAAGATGGCCCGCACCAGGTCCAGAAAAAGTTTTCGTTTGGGAGAGTGGGCCATGAGTTTGAATGATCTGCTCTGTAATTGGACAAGAATCAAGCCAGACACGCTCAGCATCCAGCCTGATGATCGTGTCAGGCTGACTGTATGTTGTCAATCTGGCCAGGCGCCATTCACTGTCTGCGGCGACGGGCGGCACGCTTGAGGGCTTTATGTATTGCCGGCGGCGACATGGGCAAATCAAACAGCCGTGTTCCGGCAGCACGGGCCACCGCATTGGCCACTGCACCCAGGGGCGGAATGATTGGCACTTCACCCACACCCTTCACACCAAATGGATGACGGGGATTTGGCACTTCAACCAGTACCGTGTCGATCATGGGCACATCCGAGGCCACGGGTATACGGTAATCCAGAAACCCAGGATTCAGCAGCCTGCCGTTTTCATCGTAGAGATAGGCTTCGTTTAATGCCCAGCCGATTCCTTGTACCGCGCCACCTTGCATTTGACCTTCGACGTACGCCGGATGAATCGCCTTGCCAACATCCTGAATAGCCGTGTAGCGCAGGACTTTGACGCCACCAGTTTCCGGATCAAGTTCAACGTCGCAGATGTGTGTGGCAAACCCGGGGCCAGCACCTTGTGCGTTGATTGTAATCTCTGCCGTGATAGGACCACCCGTGTCTGCGCTGTGCTGTGCAAGCTCCGCCAGACTGAACCGCTTGGGCGTTGTAGCATTCATCAACAAGGCAAAACCGGCTGACCACGTCACTTGATCCTGATCTACCAGCCACAACAAGGCTGCCCTGCGCCGCAGGTCTTCAACAATAGCACTTGCCGCCTGTGACACGGCCATACCCACCGCAAATGTCACCCGACTACCCCCCGTGAGATCGGAAGGCGCAATCGAACTGGTATCCACAATTTCAACCTGAATCTGCTCATAGGCAAGCCCCAGAATATCTGCGGCCATCATGGCCATGGACGCCCGCGACCCACCTATATCAGGATTGCCCGTGCTTACAAGAACGGAGCCATCATCATTGATGCGGATGGCGGCACTAGAGTGGCCACCAATATTGAACCAGAACCCGGATGCAATGCCTCGGCCCTGATGAGGACCAAGCGGGGCACTGTAATGCGGATGATTGCGGGCTGCCTCGAGTGTCTGGCGATATCCGATGTTCTTGAAGTTCACGCCGTAAGCTGTTTGTGTGCCATTGTCAGCAGCATTCAACATGCGCAATGCTATGGGATCCATCTTGAGCTTTTGCGCCAGCATATCGATCAGGCTTTCGGCAGCAAACGATGCCATCGGCGCGCCCGGGGCGCGATAGGCCGCACTTTTGGGGCGATTGACCAGCACGTCATAACCTATCAATTTGACGTTCGGGATGTTGTAAGGCGCAAAGGCTGTCATACAACCGAGTCGCACCGGCGAGCCGGGGAAAGCACCGGCCTGGTAACACAACACGCCTTCCACCGCCACGATTGTGCCATCGTTGCGCGCACCGATTTTAATGCTCATGTAGCTGCCAGACGTGGGGCCGGTTGCCTTGAACACTTCCGCGCGGGTCATTTCCATACTCACCGGACAACCGGTTTTTTGCGATAACAGCACCGCCAAGGGTTCGAGATAGACAGTCGTTTTTCCACCAAAACCGCCGCCTATTTCCATCGGAATTACACGAATATCGCACAGCGGCATTTGCAACAGGCGGGCACAATAAGCCTGCACCATAAATTGCCCCTGACTACTGCACCAGATATCAGTCTTCCCTGAAGGCGCCACTTGAGCCAGACACGCGTGTGGCTCTATATATGCTTGATGAACCGGTTGGGTCGTAAACTCCTCAACAATAATAATTTCGGCTTCTGCAAAACCTGCGGCAACATCACCATGAACCTGCTCGTAACGACTGGCAATGTTTGACGGTTTTTTGGGGACAGGTTTGATACCTTTGGTGATGTTGTGTTCATTTAGCAGCGGCGCGTCCGGTTCCATGGCCTGCTGCAGATCGATTACATGCGGCAGAACTGCATAATCCACTTCAATCAACGAAAGAGCCTGCTGGGCGGTCATTTCATCAATAGCCGCAATCGCCGCAATTGCATGTCCCTCATACAAGACTTTTTCGCGCGCCAGAATATTGGCTGACAAATCCCTGAAATCGGGCGGCTGGCCTTTGTCCATGGCCAGTTCTTCTGTGATCAACGGCAAATCATCCGAGGTGATGATCGCTTTAACACCCGGCAAGGCCAGCGCCGCAGAGACGTTGATTTTTAACAGACGCGCGTGCGCGTGCGGGCTCCTGAACACAACGCCGGTCAGCGTGCCGGGCAGCTGTACATCCGCACCAAAGCGTGCCTTGCCTGTGACTTTATCAATACCGTCAGGACGTACTGGTCGGGTTCCGACTACCGAGCCCGATAACAACTTGCCAGAATTGAGCTCCGCAACATCTGCGTACTGTGTGGGCTCTTCGTTCACGACACGTCCCCTGTTACATTTTGCATTGCAAGCGCATGTTTCGGCGCGGCATCCATAATGGCGCGCACAATTTTATCGTAACCCGTGCACCGGCACAGATTGCCCGCAATCCAGTATCTGACTGTGGTCTCGTCCGGGTCGGGATTTTTGTCCAGCAGAGCTTTTGAGGCCATCAGCAAACCGGGTGTGCAAATACCGCATTGCAATGCCGCGTTATCCAGAAATGACTGCTGTAAGGGGTGCAAAGTGTCGCCCGATGCCAAGCCCTCAACTGTCGCAATATCGGCCTGCTCGCACTCAACGGCCAAGACCAGACATGCACACACCAGTTCGCCATCAACAATCACGCTGCAGGCGCCGCAGTCACCCGTTGCGCAGCCGCTCTTGGTGCCGGTCAGCTCTAAGGTCTGACGTAATACAGTCAGCAGCGTATCGCTTGTTTCACAGAGAAACTCACGGGCTTGACCATTGATGACGGTGTGGACGAGTTTTTTCATGCCATTGCCCTGCTGTATGCCACCAATGCGGCGCGTTCTGCCAAAACTGCTGTGACATCGGTGCGATACTCTGCAGAGCCGCGCTTGTCACTGATAGGACGACACATCACGCTGACTTGTCGCTTGAAACGCTGCCTGACCTCGTCTTCCAGACTGGTGCCCAACAGTATCCGCGCGGCTGCCAGTGCATACACTGGAATTGGGCCTACCGCGCCGAGTACCACATGACATTCCTGGATGACACCATGTTCATCCAGCGTGAGATTCACCGCCGCACCGGCGATGGCAATATCCATTTCAGTTCGGGGTGTCATACGCAGATACGCATCTGCACTGCGCAGGGGTCTGGAAGGCAGAGAAAAACTGACAATAAATTCATCCTGACGCAAGCAAGTGCGGCCGGGAGAGACAATCACATCTTCAACCGGCAGTTCACGCTCACTGTTGCTGCCAGCAATACGACAACGGGCACGCGCCGCGATCAGCGCCGGCACCGAGTCTGCTGCTGGCGAGGCATTACACAAATTGCCGCCCAAGGATGCCCGCCCTTGAATCTGCACAGAACCAATCAGGTCCATTGCTTCGGTCAATCCAGGCCAGCTGGCCACCAAGGCTGTTTGCGCGCTGATCTGGTTGCCAGAACAGGCAGATCCAATCACAAAACCGCCGTCTGATAACTGTCGAATCTCACGCGCTTCCGGCACTTTTTTAATGTCAATCACCAATGCTGGACGAGGCGTCCCGGCGGCGAAACGAGGCAACAAATCTGTGCCGCCCGCCATTACTTTTACCGTGCCAGATGCAGCCCCCAAAGCGGCGCACGCTTCAGCCAGTGTCCCTGGCGCACAATATTCCATCGTTACAGTCCCTGCAGAGTGTTTAACATATAAAAACAGCCTGACTCGAAAACCCTGAACCGCCCGATTGACTCAGAATCGCAACAACACGGTCGCGGCAAATTCAGAGTCGGTCTTTTTGCGCGTCAAGGGCACCTCAGTCTGGTGTTTCAGTTTGATTGCAAACTTCATGGACAAATTTTCCATGATGTCAGATTCAACAGCCGTTTCAGAGCGGGCAATACTGGTCTCTTCACCCGCATCAACGCTCAGCGCCTGTATGAAACGCGCATTTTCAGATAATTGCCACTGATAATCGGTCGACAGTCGCAATATTGCTTCGCTGAACGAATCTCCCGCCGGGCCTGACTCTTTTGAATTACGTACCCCGGCACCCGCCGTATAACGCAGGGTCATATTCTCGGAATCTCGCAGCAACTCCTGACCATAACTCACAGAAAAATCCGTCTGGCTGTCATAACCACTAAACCGATCATCGTCGTGTGCAACACGCGAGACCACAAAATTGTCTGGATCAAAGTTATAGGTGGCGCTGCCAATGCTGTAAAGGCGCTGGGCTGCCAGCACATCCTGTTTGGAGGATCGGAATCCATCAACAGAAAACAGATATCCCCATTGTTCGCGCGCTGCGTCGAACTGGCCTTTAAGGCGAATATTCTCGTCTTCAGTATTTCCTGCCGTAATCACAGCGCCCAATTCAAGCTGTGTTTGCAGATCCCAGTTCTGTGCCATCGCAGACGTTGCTGACAACATCAGTAAAGTACTCAGTGTCGCAACCAGAGTGCGTCGTGCGATTAAATGGTTTGCGAACATACTTTCTGGTTTATTTTGGGGTGATAACATCGTGGCCTCCTCTTTGGTTATGACCGAATTCTGAGCATTTCAAACCTTAAAGTCCAGCCTGACCAAGGATGCCTGCCAAGGTATTTTTTACAGCAAGTACTGGTTACAATGGGTTTCACCACATTGACAGAAACGACAAATATTATGAAAACCTTGATACTGCTCAGGCATGCCAAATCGAGCTGGAACGATCAAGCTCAACGCGACATAGACAGGCCATTAAACGAGCGCGGCCGCGACGACGCTCCCATGATGGCAGACCGCCTCGCCGCCCGCGGAACATGCCCTCA
>JAUSPW010000272.1 GCA_030652635.1 Pseudohongiella sp.
CATAACAATACATTCCAGCGGAAACGGCTTCGCCGTTCCGCTGAATCTAAGGCGTTATGAGTAAAGTTATGCAGCTACGTGCTTTTCGAGAGGAAGACGCAGAGAGTCTTGCGAACAACGCGGATAACCCCCGTGTCGCTCAGTTTCTGCCAGAGGTGTTTCCAGTGCCATACACAGTGGATGATGCGACATGGTGGGTTACCATTGGGCACGAGTTGGGTAACGTATGTAACCGAGCTATTATCATAGATGGCAAATGCGCGGGATCAATCGGTGTTACTTTTCTCGAGGGGATGTATAAGCATACTGCTCAGCTTGGTTACTGGATCGGTGAGCCTCATTGGGGCAAGGGAGTTATGACAAGAGCAGTTGCTGAGTTCGTCCCCCAAATAATGGCGGAGTTTCAGATCAAGAGGCTCTACGCACCTGTGGTACATAACAACGCAGCATCAATAGGCGTGCTTCGTAAGGCAGGCTTCAACTGCGAAGCTGTGTTTAAAAGTAATATCTTTTTGCGGGGCAGATTTTATGACGAGCATATTTACGCCAAATACTCATAACAATCCGCAGCAATCGCTCCCGCTGGTCGCTGGGACAGCCAAAACGCTGCGCTTATTTGGCCGCCCTTGTGCGGGGCGTTATCCAGAATGAGCCAAGACATGGATGAGTTGAAAAGCCTTATCACCAGATTGCACGCGGAGAAATACTCAGACGCAGATGTAATATTTCTGGCTGGCTCTGTTGTGCGCGGAGAAGGCACCAAGACATCTGATCTGGATATCGTTGTGGTGTACGAGTCATTGTCAAATGCCTATCGAGATTCTTACTTTTACGGTGGATGGCCAGTTGAAGCGTTTGTCCATAACCCTCAAACGTTTAATTACTTTGTTCAGAAAGTAGACGGCCCAACGGGCGTTCCATCACTAGCCGCAATGGTCTCTGAAGGAATTGAGTTGCCGTCCGCAACAGCGTTAAGTCATCGAATTAAGGACCGGGCCAATGATGTCCTGCAGGCAGGACCGGCTCAATGGTCAGCCAAAGAAATTGATAACTCACGCTACCTGATATCGGATCTAATCGAGGATCTCCGCGAGCCCAGATCGCAAAGTGAAATTTATGCAGTCGCGATTCAGCTTTACAGTGCAATTTCAAATCACTACTTTCGCAGCAAGGGGTTGTGGTCTGCCAAAGGCAAAACTATTCCAAGGCGGCTGCGTAAAGTTGACGCAGCATTTGCAGGCAAGTTTGAATCGGCTTTTGAGTTTGTATTTGCGCAAGGCAAAACTAAGGACCTAATCGCCCTAGCTGACGATCTTTTGTCAGCACACGGAGGTTTCCTTTTTGAGGGGCATCGACTTGAAGCGCCACAGGAATGGAAAATTGGATAACAAAGCCGTCAAGTCGCCCTGCGGGCTCGGATGGCAACTATGTTGCCACCGCTTACAGCGGCGTTAACCGTCATTCACCAGGTGTAGTGCCATGGACAAGGCTCTTTACATGGTACCTGAATATGGTACCATTTTGACATGAAAAGGAAGCATCAGAAAACCCTGGAAGCTATTTTTGCTCGCCCGGTCAGCGCCAATGTTCAATGGAAGGATATTGAGTCATTGTTTATTGGGCTGGGTGCCGAGATCAGCGAGCGCGAAGGCAGTCGTGTTGCGGTGGTTCTTTTCGGTGAGGTTCGGGTATTCCACCGTCCTCATCCAAGTCCAAACACAGATAAAGGTGCTTTGGCCAGTATTCGCAAATGGCTAGATCAGCACAAGGTATTACCATGAACACAATGACATTAGATGGTTACCACGCCAAGATTGAGTATGACTCTGAATTGGACACGTTCCGAGGGGAGATTCTGGGCTTAAATGGAGGAGCCGACTTTTACGGCCGCAATCCTAAAGAGCTGAGGGCAGAGTTCAAGAAGTCGTTGCATGTCTTCCTGGAGGTATGCAAAGAAAAAGGTATTGAGCCAAGACGTCACTACTCGGGTAAGTTCAACCTCAGAATCCCACCGGAGTTGCATGAGCAATTGGCCATTACTGCTCAAGTAAAAGGGAAAAGTGTAAATACGTTGGCACAAGAAGCGTTGCAAAAAATGGTTTCAAATGCCGGTTAACAATCAGCTGCAACGGAGCAAATTCCGCTGCGCTACATTTGCCCGTTGAGCTGGGCGTTAAGCAGCAATCAGGCTTCGGAAAATAAAACATGGAATTGACTCTGTTTCTGTTGTTGGCCTTCGGCCTGATTATTCTTCCCGGTCCTAATGT
>JAUSPW010000287.1 GCA_030652635.1 Pseudohongiella sp.
AAAGGTGCGAGCCGCCGCCTGCGTCGTCTGGCTGACCTCGTACCTGCCATCATTTATGGCGGTGCGGTAACCCCGGAATCGATTTCGATTCCACATAAAGACATCCTGAAAGCGACAATGAACGAAGCGTTCTTTTCGCACATCATCACTCTGGTGGTTGATGGCAAGAAACAACAGGTTGTTATCAAGGCGCTGCAGCGTCACCCAGCCAAGCCACGCATTATGCACGCTGACTTTTTCCGTGTTGACACCACTCACACTATCCACGTGAAAGTGCCGGTGCACCTGATCAATGAAGACAAGTGCAAAGGCGTTAAAATCGGTGGCGGCAGTATCCTGAAGACCATGTCTGAACTGGAAATTGTATGTCTGCCACAAGATCTGCCTGAGTACCTTGAAATTGATATGAGCGATATCGGCGTGGGCGAATCCGTGCATATTTCTCAGATCAAGTTCCCGAAAGGTGTTTCAAGTGTTGATCTGGCACACGGACACGACTCTGACCACGCGGTAGTTGCAGTACAGGCGCCACGTGGCGGTGCAACTGAAGGCACAGTCTGATACTGACCGGGCATGAGCAATCACAAGCTCAAGCTGATTGTGGGTCTGGGAAATCCAGGCCCACAATATCGTTACAACCGACACAACGTCGGTGTTTGGTTTTTGGACGCAATCTGTCGCCAGTATGGCGGTGAATTGCGTGCAGAACCCCGATTTCATGGCGACTGTGGTCGCGTCTTGATTGAAGGGCAGGATATTCGCCTGCTGTTCCCCACCACGTTTATGAACCGCAGCGGACAATCCGTTGCTGCGCTCTGTCACTATTTCGACATTGAGCCCGAGCAGATGCTGGTTGCCTACGACGAAATCGATTTTCCGGTGGGCACAACAAAATTAAAAGCTGGTGGCGGCCATGGCGGTCATAATGGCATGCGTGACATCATTAGCGCATTAGGTGGTGCCAACAACTTCTACCGGTTACGGATTGGCGTTGGGCATCCTGGCGACAAAAACAAAGTTGCCAATTATGTGCTGAGCGATCCTGGCAAGGACGATAGCATTTCAATAGATCACGATATCGGGCAGGCCATGAAAGTGCTGCCTCTGATGGTCAACGGACAATGGAGTCAGGCCATGTTGCAATTACACAGCAACACCGCGCCCGACAAATCAGCCGCTGACAAAAAACAGTCTTAAACAGGAATTTCAGTCATGGGTTTTAAATGCGGTATTGTTGGTCTGCCCAACGTCGGTAAGTCCACGCTGTTCAACGCGCTGACCAAAGCAGGTATCGCTGCGGAGAACTTTCCGTTCTGCACCATTGAGCCAAATTCCGGCATTGTGCCCATGCCTGATCCACGCCTGAACGCGCTGGCAGATATCGTCAAACCCGAGCGGGTTGTGCCCACCACCATGGAATTTGTGGACATCGCCGGCCTGGTGGCAGGCGCCTCAAAAGGTGAAGGGCTGGGCAACAAGTTTCTGGC
>JAUSPW010000288.1 GCA_030652635.1 Pseudohongiella sp.
TCCCAGGGCTCAGCAATCAGTTTCACATCCTGCAGGGTCGGATCCTGCAGCAGCGCATCAAAAAAGCCACTGCCTTGATCAAATCCATGTGCTTCTCTGCCCAGCACGGGCGCTAGATCAAATCGGAATCCATCAATCTGCAAGGTATCCGCCCAGTAGCGCAGACAATCCATGATCAGCTGTATGACGCGCGGATGCGTCAGATTTAAGGTATTGCCGCAGCCGGTATCATTGATGTAAAAACTCCGGTCTTCGTTTTGTAAGCGGTAATACGACAGATTGTCGATGCCACGGAACGACAGAGTTGGCCCTAATCTGCCGCCCTCCGCAGTATGGTTAAACACCACATCCAGAATGATTTCAATGCCTGCTTCATGGTAAGTGTCTACCATGTCACGTACTTCCAACAAACTGTTTCCACTCAGATAATCAAGGTGTGGCGCAAAAAAACACAAAGGATTGTAACCCCAGTAATTACTGAGATTTTTATGCTGCAGAAACGACTCGCTGATAAAACTTTGAACAGGCAGCAACTCAACCGAGGTGATGCCCAGCGATTTGATGTAAGCAATAATGTCGCTGTGTGCCATGCCCGGAAAACGACCCTGCATGTACTCCGGAATGGCTGGATGCGATACCGTAAACCCTTTCAGATGGGTTTCGTACAAGATGGTATCTGCCATGGCAATGGCGGGTTTTTTAAAACGTGGCGGCGGCAATGCGCCCACCACCAGGCACTTGGGCATAAACGCCTGATTGTCGCGTTTGTCCGGTGTCTCCTGATCAATTGCCTGCCGTGGGTCGTATCCAAAATGCAGGTCAGACCAGACAAAACGGCCGGTCAACTGGCGGCAATAAGGATCCAGCAATAACTTGTTGGGATTAAAGCGATGGCCAAGATGGGGCTGATAAACCCCGTGGACACGGTAGGCATAGACGGTGCCCGGCCCAGCGCCTTCCAGATACCCGTGCCAGATCTGATTCTGGCAGGCAGGCAGTACATGTCTGGCAATCTCCTGCGTCCCATCTGCACTGAACAGACATAATTCGACCCGCTCGGCGTTTGCGGAGAACAGGGAAAAATTGACACCTTCTCCGTCCCAATGGGCACCTAGAGGGCCGGCACGCCCGACTCTTAAGCCGCGTTTAATGTTTTTTATGTTGCTTGGTGACATAACCACAAAGTCCCCAGTGGAGGTAAAGTAAGGACAACAGACCAGTCATAACCATGGCTGGCAACTGCTTCTGCTGTCACCACTCCCAGATTGCCGGTCCCGCTTCCTCCGTAAAAATGACTATCGGTATTGAGTATTTCTGTGTAGCGCCCAGCGGCCGGCACACCCACGCGCCAGCTGCTATGTACAGCCGGTGTGAAATTGCTGACAGCAATTAATGTTTGCCCTGCGTGTGACTGGCTGCGCCGCATGAACACAAACACTGACTGGTGTTCTGCGTCCGCGTCAATCCAGCTGAAACCGTCAGGGTGAGAGTCCAATTCATATAAGGCGTGATGAGAGCGCAGTGTGCTGTTCAGGTCGCGCACCAATCTGTGTATACCCTGATGAGACGCATGCTCCAGCAGGTGCCAGTCCAGCGCCTTATCGTGGTTCCATTCCTGCCTTTGCGCAAATTCGGCGCCCATAAATAACAGTTTTTTGCCTGGGTGAGCCCACATCAGTGCCAAGGTTGCCCGCAAGTTGGCGAATTTTTGCCAGTCATCGCCCGGCATTTTCTCCAGCAAAGAACGTTTGCCATGCACCACTTCATCATGGCTCAGTGGCAGGATAAACTGTTCGGAGAACGCATAAGACAGTCCAAAGCGGATGTCATGATGGTGGTAACGGCGATGAATGGGATCGCGGCTCACATAGCGCAGAGTGTCATTCATCCAGCCCATGTTCCATTTGAAACCAAAACCCAGGCCCCCTTGTGCGGTCAATTGCGTGACACCCGGCCAAGCGGTTGATTCCTCAGCAATCATCATCACGCCCGGTACACGTTGATGAACCCGCTCGTTGATGGTTTGCAGCAGACGGATAGCTTCCAGGTTTTCCACGCCACCGTATTCATTGGGCAGCCATTCACCGTCTTTGCGGCTGTAATTCAAATACAGCATGGACGCCACTGCATCCACACGCAAACCATCAAAATGAAACTCTTGCAGCCAGTAAACCGCGCTGCTGAGCAGATAACTGATCACTTCGCCTCTGCTAAAGTTGTAGATCAGGGTGTTCCAGTCCGGGTGGAATCCTTTGCGAGGGTCTTCATGCTCGTACAGACAGGTGCCATCAAACTGTTTGAGACTGTGATCGTCGGCCGGAAAATGCGCTGGTACCCAGTCCAATAGCACACCAATGCCGTGCCGGTGCGCTAGATCAATCAGATAGCGCAGATCATCCGGGGCACCCAGGCGCCGGGTAGGAGAAAAAAGCCCGGTCGGCTGATAACCCCAGGAACCGTCAAAGGGATACTCAGTGATCGGCATCAGTTGTATGTGCGTGAATCCCAGATCCACAACATAAGGAATCAACTGATCGGCAAGCTCACGATAGTTGAGAAACTGATTGTCCGGGCCACGTCGCCATGAACCGGCATGCAGTTCGTAGATAAGCAGCGCGTCACGATGGTGCGGGGTATGCTGGCGCTTGGCTAGCCAGGCCTGATCGGACCAGATATGACCCGGGACATGGGGCACCATAGAGGCGGTGTCGGGCCGGTACTGTGATTCCTGTGCATATGGATCTGCTTTAAGCGGCATGACTCGGCCATCTGCACTGATAATTCGGTATTTGTAATGCATACCGGACACCACGCCCCTGATTTCTCCGGCCCATACACCCGAATCACCCTGCCGGTGCAGTGCATGAGCATCGGGACTCCAGTAGTTAAAGTCGCCACATACAAAGACTGCGCTGGCGTTGGGCGCCCACACCGCAAAACGTGTGCCCTGCTCCGTCAGATGCGCGCCGAGCACATCAAACACACATTCATGTTCGCCACGCGCGAACAAATACAAATCTTGCGGCGCAATCAAATGCTGACCCGGTGCAGTGTGTGCAGGCGATTGCCGTTTGTGATCATGGTCGTTCAACGCGCAGACTCTCCAATAACCGGGAAATAGGTTCGGATCCCAGTTGTTCTATCAAATCCATCGGCAATTTTCGTCGCCAGTTTTTATATTCGTTTGATGTGCCCGGTATGTTCACCGGTGTCTGTAACAAGGCCAGATCTTCCAATTGCACAGATACCAGCGCAGAGCGTGTGCGCGAACAACAACGCATCAGTGCCGCCGCCAGATCATGATCAACCGGCCGGTCTACGCGGTCTTCTGAAAACCGATTGGCCGGCAACAACCATTGTGCTTCCAATAGCTGAAGCATGTGCAATTTTTCTTGCTGGCGCTGCTGTTTTTGTGCTTTTAAGACGTCCGGATCAGTGGTTAAGCCCAATGCAAACCGAAGTTCAAGATCGCCAGAGCACCACCAAGCAGCCAGGGTCGGAACATCATGATTGGCCAGCATGGCCAGCGCGCGTTCCGGGTAATCCTGTGGCTGTTTGAACTGACAGGGTGAGCTCTTTTCAAAATAAAACAGCACGTTTGAAAAAATGCCAGATTCGCTGAGGTGGCGTTTAACCTCCTCAGGGACAATGCCCAGATCTTCACCAATCACCATGCATTGTTGGCGATGGCTTTCCAGTCGCAAGATGGCAAACAGATCTGCAGCGGGATACGTGACATAGGCACCATGGCCTGAGTCCTCATAGGGACACCACCACAGGCGCATCAAGGCCATCACATGGTCGATGCGCAGTGCGCCGCAGTGCGACATGTTGCTGCGCAATAATTTGCTGAAGGGCTGGTAGGCATGTTCGCTAAGCTGGCGCGGTGATAGCGGCGGCAACCCCCAGTTCTGGCCTTGGGGAGCCAACGGGTCTGGCGGTGCCCCAATACTGGCTTTGGTGCAAAACAGACCAGGATACTCGCCGACTTCTGTGCCATCGCGTGCGCTGCCGACGGCCAGATCTCGCACCAGCCCAATGGGCATGCCAAGCGCCAGCGCCTCATCCTGGCAGGACTGCAGTTGCATTTCTGCCAGCCACTGCAGGTAACAATAAAACTGCTCAGATTGCGCAAACTGCCCGGCCGCACTGACACTATGTTGAGCTTGCCACCGCGCGTACACGCGCAAGGCATCCCCTTGCAGCTGGACAAACTCATTCAAAAGCTCAACGCGCTTGCTGCCTCCTTGCTGCTGAATAATAAGGAAACGTTCGTACATCCGTTCAAATATTCGGAATTTCAGCTCCGTCACCTGGGTGTAATCTATCCAGCCTTCCTGTGCGATCAGCACCCGTAACTGCGCGGCCTGGCGGCTGTCTGCCAGCCAGTGTACCGCCTCACCTTCGAGAAAATCGGGTTCTGTTAGTGGATCTATGTACAAAGGGTTGATTCGGCGGCGGTCGATGGGACTGTACGGGCTGCAGTTCTCCGGGTAATGCAGAGCGCCGGCGTGTAAGGGATTGAGCACAATAAATCCTGCGCCCTGCTTTGCCACTTGCTGCATCAGCAGGCGCAGATCTGCAAAATCACCCATCCCTAAACTGCGTGCTGAGCACAGGCTATAAAGCTGGACAGACAGCCCCCAGAGTTTTTTCTGCTGAGCCAGTGCCGGTGGTTGAAAACAACGTTCAGGCGCCACAATCAAGGACATCGTTGCGGACAGCTTACCAGCCTGCACAAAAAGTGAGTGATATCCGGGCGGCAGTTGGCTGATTGATAATTGTAGATTCAACTTGATGTGCCAGGTTGTATCCAATTGAATTCTATCGATTTCATGAAGATCAAGCGCAGCAGGATTCAGTAGGCCTGAGGCGTTTTCAAAATGCTCACCTTGCTCTGTTACTATCCGGCAAACCAAAGTTTCATGCAGTGCATATTCGGGTAACTGCAGCGTGACACTGGCGTTTGATGTGCTTTTTTGACACGTGAAAACCGCAACCGGCGGCAGCATTCTTGAGTGTTGCTGTTTATGATCGCGTTGCAACAGCATGGCCATTTTGTCTGCACAGGGTTGTGCGGGTGTATTGTCTTTGAAGATATCCACATTCAACGCAGATAACACCGCCCACTGGTCTTGCTCTGGGATTGCCTGCCGTTCACCGGCAAAATTGATGAAATCAGTCTGTACGCCGTAAGCCCTCAGGATGCTGGATAAAGACTCGTTGAACATGTCCATTGTCATTGAGGTGGAGTCCGTGCGCTCAGGTCGTCAAGGTGTTGTGGGAGCGGTGTGCGTACACGGCACATCCTGTCAGACCGGGGAATTCATCCAGCAGGCAGGCAAGAGGAATGGCTCGGCACCAATCACTGAAATTGCCCTTGTCAGTGAATCGGCGAACAAATGCCTGTTCATCAAAATGTTTACCCAGCTTGTGGATCAGATTGCCGCTGAGCACAAATCCGCCACGTGACCCTTTGGTGAGTGCCATGTCGCCACAGATCCCCCCCATCATGCTACTGAAGTGCTGCAGTGTTTGTTGTGCGATTGCATGTCTGTCTGCCATTTCAACAATCTCTGCCGCATTGGGTGCTGCGTCGGGTTTGATGGGTTGCCCGGCAAGTGTGCTGAGCGCACAGTAGATGTTTGCAATCCCCGGGCCAGAAATCAGATGCTCTACGGTGACTCGTGGGAACCACTGCCAGAGCTGGCGCAGTAAGGCCATTTCATCATCGTTGACAGGGGCAAACGCTGCGTGGCCCGGCTCGGCACTGATGACTTCACCCCCGATGCTCAGGCTGGAGGCACCAAAACCGGTGCCAGGCCCGGCTATTGTGCGCAGGGCCTCAGGCCACTGATCAGGCTGGGCATCTATGGCCGCGGGTTTTTGTAACCAGCGCACAGGCAGTTGATCCGGGTTGAGCAAACACCAGCCCTGTGCTTCAAAGTCATTCAGAACCATCACAGGCATGGCCAGTACCTGACTGAGTTCCTGGCGGCTGAAGCGCCAGTGATTGTTGGTGAGCTTGATAAAATCACCTTGCACCGGCGCGGCAACGGCCAGACAAAAAAGGCTCGGCATTGGTGCGTGCTGTTCTGCAATAAAACCCAGATATTGTCTAACCGCATCGATCAGGTGTTCAAAGTCGGCGCACAGCATGGTGTGAATGCACTGCAGTGGTGCGCCAATAGACTCGCTCAAGGCGAATCTGACATTTGTGCCACCGATATCTGCAAGCAATGCCGTTTTTGTCATGATGTGAGCTTTTCCACGCGTTTCAGCTGTTCCAAAGAGGCGGCAACCAGTGTGCTGAGTTCTTCCCAGCGACGTTCTTTTACCAGAGCGTCAGGGATCATCCACGAACCTCCTACACAACACACATTACTGAGCGCCAGATAAGCCTCTACATTAGCACCGTTAATGCCGCCCGTGGGACAGAAACTGATGCCGGCGAACGGCGAAACAAATGCTTTGAGTAAAGCAACCCCACCGCTGGCTTGTGCCGGGAAAAACTTGAATACCCTATGCCCCAGTTCCATGCCACCAATAATCTCCGATGCCGTGCTGACGCCGGGTAAAAAAACCAGATCATTCTGACGGGCGCACTCTGACAGAGACCGGGTTAAACCCGGGCTGACCGCAAAATCAACCCCTGCCTCGGCCACATTCTCCATATCCTGTGTCGAAATGACAGTACCTGCGGCCACCAGTAACTCAGGCAAGGTTTGTTTGACGGCTCTTATTGCCGGAAGAGCTGCTGGCGTGCGCAAGGTAATCTCAACGGCCTTTAAACCTGCCTGAGACAGTGCGCGACAAAGGCCAACGGCTTGTTCTTCGGAGTCAACAATCAGCACGGGCAGCACGGTGAGTGATAACAGTTGTTCTTTCAGAAACGGCATATTCCCTGCTCCACATAAAAGTATTTCAAAAAAATGAGGCGCCTCTATTAGCTGGGCCAGCCTGTTCGCGTAGTTTCAAGAATAAATCGCGACCAAGACTTTGATGTTGCCAGGCTTCCTCAACAGGTTTTTGCGCGGGGATCCGCGCCGCCAATGCTTCGTCACTCAGATGCACAAACAGATGACCAAGCTCGGTATCCAGCGTGATCACATCACCATCCTGCAGCCTTGCCAATGGCCCGCCGACACTGGCTTCGGGGCAGACATGAATGGCTGCAGGTACTTTTCCGGAAGCGCCGGACATACGACCATCCGTTACCAAGGCCACCTTGAAACCCTGATCCAGCAAGGCGCCCAGACTGGGTGTCAACTGATGTAGTTCTGGCATACCGTTGGCAGCAGGCCCCTGAAATCTGACCACTGCGATAAAGTCTCTGGCGAGTTCGCCACGCTCAAAGGCTTGTTTTAAGGCGGACTGTGATTCGAAGATCAAACAGGGGGCGGTGATTGTTCTGTGTTCAGGTTTGACCGCTGAAATTTTACTGATGCACTCCCCCAGATTGCCATTGAGATAACGTAAACCGCCTTGCTCAGTAAAGGGTGTGTCAAATGATCTCAGCACATCCGGCATGATGACACCGCTGTCCAGATTCACCCAGGCCACGCTCATGTCTGCCTGCAGTTCAGGCGTATTCTCATAGGCAGCCATACCATGCCCCATCAGGGTGACCACATCTTCGTTCAACAAACCGCCACGGCGCAGTTCACGCACCAGAAACGCTGTCCCACCGGCGGCCTGAAACGCATTGACGTCAGCATCGCCATTTGGATAGATTTTTGCCAGCAGCGGCGTGACGGCAGAGAGTCGATCAAGGTCCTGCCAGCGCATATCGATGCCGGCTGCCTGAGCGATCGCCAACAAGTGCAGTGTATGGTTGGTCGAGCCCCCACTGGCCAGCAAGGCAACGGCGGCATTAACAAGTGATGCCTCGGTCACCATCGCGGATAAGGGTTTGAGCGCGCTTGCATGTATGTCTGTTTGATCGGTGACACAGGCGGACAACACCCGGTGGACAGACTCGCGCGTCAAGGCCTCACGTATCAGGCTGTCAGGGTGCACAAACGATGCGCCTGGCAATTGAATACCAAGCATTTCCACCATGACCTGATTGCTGTTGGCCGTCCCGTAGAATGTGCAAGTGCCAGGGCTGTGATATGAGGCAGATTCCACTGCCAGCAGCGCTTCATCGTTGACCATTCCTTGTGCATGACGCTGGCGCACCAGTGCTTTTTCCTTGTTGGGAATTCCGGAAGCCATGGGGCCAGCGGGCACAAACACCGTGGGCAAGTGCCCAAATTTGAGCGCGCCGATCAACATGCCGGGTACAATTTTGTCACACACGCCCAGACACACCACAGCATCGAAGGTGTTGTGACTGAGGCTGATGGCAGTTGCCATGGCGATGACATCCCGGCTGAACAGACTCAACTCCATGCCCGGCTGGCCTTGGGTGACACCGTCGCACATGGCGCCCACACCGCCGGCAACTTGTGCGCTGGCATGATGCTGCGCAGCAACCTGTTTGATGATATTGGGATAACGCTGTAAAGGTTGATGAGCGGAAAGCATGTCGTTGTAGGAGGTGACTATGCCGATATTGGGCGCCTGCATGCCTGCGATCAGTTGTTTTTCATGGGCGGAACACGCAGCAAACGTGTGCGCAAGATTGCCACAGGACAGGCGTTTGCGCGGCGGCAGATGCTGGCGTGTGGCGCTCATTAACGCAAGGTAATCCTGTCGTGATTGCCGGCTGCGTTCGCGAATGGTATTGGTGACCGCTTCCACTGTTACGTTCATCATTTCAAAAGCCTCGGTGCTTTGTGTCTGACTGGTTTGTGGTTAACAGGGTGCGTAAAAAATATCCGTATGTACATTGTCAGCGTGCAGGATTGCCCGAACCGGCATGTCCTTGACGGAGCCAGGCTCTAATGCCGCCTTCAACGTGCTCAATTTGGATTCACCTACAATGTAAAGCATGCGCTGGCCGGCCCCCAGCAAGGTGCGCAGACTAAGGCTCATGCGGGTAAATGGCATATTTGCGGGTCTTAGCGCTCGGCACACAGCTGGGTCTGAGGTGTCCAGTGCATCCTCAAGACCCTGGGCATGCGGAAACAGCGACGCCGTGTGCCCATCGTTACCCATGCCCAGCAGCACCAGATCCAGTGGCAGAATGCTTGCGGACAACCAGCGATGCAGTTTTAATTGCCCGGCAAAAGCATCAACCGCGCAAGTCTTCATGCTCACCAATCGCGCAGTCGCGGCAAAGTCTTTAATTAACTCCTTTCTGATCAGGGCAGCATTGGAATCCGGGTGATCTTCGTCCACCCAACGCTCGTCAACCAGACTGACAATGACGTCGGACCAGGGTAAATCGATGTTTGCCAGTGTGTTGTAAAGCGCCGCCGGGGTACTGCCGCCAGAGACTGCAATAGAAGCGTGCCCGGTCTGTGCAATCCGGCTGCGTAGCAAGTCCTCGATTCGACGGCTCAATGCCTTGATAAGTATTTGATTGTCAGGATATTCGTTAATAGCCCAACTCATGATTCAGTCCTGCCACTGTCGGTTGTCGCGAGCAACCAGCGCGATACTGTCAGTTGGCCCCATCGACCCTGACACATAGGGTACTGCCTTGAGTTTATGTGTGCTCCAGCCCTCGTGGATGTCATCAATCCAGGCCCATGCCGCTTCCACCAGATCGGCCCGCATAAACAACGTGGAGTTGCCGCGCATGACATCGTACAATAAGCGTTCATAGGCATCAGGAACATGTCGGTCGGTGAAGGCATCCGTCAATGACAGATTTAAGGACACCGACTCCAGTGGAAAGTTGTCATCCAGACCAGGCACTTTGTTTAATAAATGCAGCCGGATACCCTCCTCGGGTTGTAATTGAATGACCAGCCTGTTGGCAGAGTCGCGGCCTGTCTGATCCTGAAAAATGACGTGTGGCAATTCCTTGAATTGCACCACTATCTCGCAATAACGTCGTTGAAGCCTCTTGCCGGTGCGTAAATAAAACGGCACGCCGGCCCAGCGCCAGTTATTGATATGTGCTTTGATCGCCACGAAGGTTTCCGTGTTGGAGCGAGCCGTGGCACCTTGTTCTGCCGTATAACCCGGTACTGCTTCAGACCCGATATTGCCAGCGGTGTATTGCCCGCGAACTGTTTTGTCAGTCACGTCGCGGCCCTTGATTGGCGCCAGACTGTGCAGCACTTTGAGTTTTTCGTCGTGAACGGAACGTGGTGACAAAGAGGCAGGTGGTTCCATCGCCAGCAGGCACAGCAGCTGCAACAGATGATTCTGGACCATGTCACGCAAAGCGCCGGCCTCATCATAAAAAGACCAGCGACCGCCGGCCCCCACCGATTCGGCAGCAGTGATTTGGACGTGATCGATGTAGTTGTTATTCCAGAGCGGTTCAAACAAGGCATTGGCAAAGCGCAACGTCAGCAGGTTCTGCACGGTTTCTTTGCCCAGGTAGTGGTCGATTCGGTAAATCTGGCTCTCTTTAAAAATCGACATCAGGCTGGCGTTGATCTGTAAAAAACTCTCCTGATCGTGCCCTAGGGGTTTTTCAACCACCAAGCGCATATTTTCGCGCGCTAGTCCTACCGCCCAGAGTGATTGACACACGGGTGCAAAGATCGCGGGCGGCGTAGCCAGGTAGGTAATCAAGTCACGTGACTTATCGGTAAATACCTCTCTGCTGAGTACCGATAAGGCGGCTTCGCTGGTGGCATCCAGACTGTAGCTGTGCAGGCGGGCTAAAAATCGTTGCTGCACCTTTGCATTCAGTGGCGCTGCGCCGCAATACTCCGTGAGCATCAGCAAAACTTTGTTGCGGAAGTCGGCTGCGTTCAGTGCCGTGCGTGAAACACTGACAATGCGCAGGCAAGCTGGCAGGCAGTCAGCCTCATCCAGATGAAACAACGCGGGATATAACTTGCGGTATGCCAGATCGCCATCGCCACCAATAATCAGTATGTCGCAGATCATGCCTGTCTCCGGCCGTGTCAAAAATTCATCGGCTCAAGCTAAGACAAGCAAGCTGCGGGCCAAACTTACCAGACTAGATCGTCGGGTATTGGGAAGTCCTTGTATGCGTCGTCCAGAACCGATTCATCGATTTTGCTTTTAGCATCAAATAAAACTGCCTCAGGTGAGCGCTCTTTGATGCGTTCTGCAGTATCTCGATTGGTTATGACAGCACGTTTACCGTCACCACAAATAAGCAATTGCCCTGAGGCCAGCAAAGCGTGTTGGTTCTCTGAAACAAACAGATAACGAACCTTGCCGGTCGCCGGATCTTTAAAATTAAAACGGATCTCCCCGTCAGGCTTCACGGCATGTTGTTGCAACAGTTGTCGCACCTGCACCCGGATTTCTTTTTGACGCTCAGCCGCCAGTCGCTTTTCATTGAGCAATCTATCCTGCTCGGCCTTTTCAAGACGAAACTGTTCGGCGCGTTTTTTCATTTCTTCCGCCGAAGAGGATTGTCCTTTGGGCTGGTGTTTTTGCTCCTTGCGCTTTTCCTGCTGAGCCTGTTTGACTTTTTTTGCATCAACCAATCCTGCGCTGAGCAGTTGGTCGGCCAGAGATTTTCCCATAACTGTTTTCCTGAAACTGTCTGTCTTCGCACATAGCCTAGCTGAATCGCCCCTGTTAGCCTAGCGTCAGCAGCATTGCGCCGAGGTTTTGCAGTGCTAGAATGCAGGCAGACAGAGTAATGGATCCCGCCATTGTGGCCGGGGTTGCAACCCCGGCTTTGGAGCGCCAGCCAGCATGCCACCTGCCCCACCGCAGATGCCCGAACAAACAACCTCGCCGACCGAGACTGTTACTGCAACGGCTGCGACGTCTGAACGCCCGGCGGGTCGAGCGGTGTGGTTGCGCAGAACCTTGAACCTTTCCCAGAAAGAAGCTGTCGCCTCAGCCACCATGACGGCCACCGGTGACAATTTTTTTAATGCCTTTGCAATTTTTTTGCATGCCACCTCGCTGCAAATGGGCTGGCTGACGGCCATACCACAATTGTTTGGTGCGATGTGTCAGCTGATGTCTGCCTGGCTGGGTAACTACCTGCCACGTAAACCCATGGTTGTGGTGGCAGCAGTTGCGCAAACCCTGGTGGTCATGGGGTTGGTTGTATTGGCGGTGCTGCGCCCTGACAACAGCGTGCAATGGTTGATTACGCTTGCAGTGTTCTATTTCGGCTGCATCAACTTTATTCAGCCGCAGTGGCGCGCCTGGATGGGCAGTCTGGTGCCACAGCGACGCAGAGGCGCGTTTTTTGCGTCCAGAACGCGATTGACCATGGTCGCTTCTCTGGTGGTATTTGCTGGCGGTGGCGCTTTGTTGAGTTTGAGTGAGCGCGCCGATTTAGTCTGGCTTGGGTTTGCTGCGCTGTTTACCACGGCGGCGATTGGTCGTGCGTTTTCGAGCAGATTGTTATACCTGATGCATGATCCGGATCCGCGGCCTCACCGTGATCGGCGCAAAGGTTTTTTTCAGAGCATGAAACAGTTATATGGGTCCCTGCAGGATAAAACTTTCCGGGATTACAGTTTCTTTGTGGCCGGCATGCAGGGTGTGGTTGCGATTTCTGCGCCCTTTTTTGCCGTGTACATGCTGCGTGATCTGCAGTTCACCTACATGCAATACAGCCTTAATGCCATCGCATCTATCGTGACACAGTTTATCAGCCTGAGTTTCTGGGGCCGGTTTTCGGACAGATTTGGCAATCGTATTGTGATGCAGTTCTGTTGTATGACCATTCCGATCATCCCGGTACTGTGGATGATCTCGCCCGACCCGATGTACTTGATTCTGGTGCAAGTCGTATCAGGGCTGGTGTGGAGTGCATTTAGCCTGAGCACCGCCAATTACTTATATGACATTCGTCCACAAAAAAGTGATTTTGCGGTTTATGCTGCAGTGCAATCGGCTCTGGGTGCCATTTCCGTATCCATCGGCGCTGTGTTTGGCGGACTCATCGCCGCGAGCACACCTTTTTTGTTTGAGAAACTGGGGTTTCTGGATAACTGGCTGTCAAGTCAGTTATTTGTCGTATTTTTTGTGACTGCGATTCTGCGCTTTGCTGTCGCATTGTGGTTCTTGCCTCGTGCCAACGATCCGATCGCGCGGCGTCGACCCAAGGTGTTGCAACTGATTCTGCGCGTGTCGCGTTTTAACGCCATTACCGGCGTTAGCTTGGATTGGCTCAGTGTGACACGCAAGAGTAAGTTGCCTCCTGCGCCGGATGATCAGGACATTGCCACGACCAGCGACGCCAATCACACTGATTCAAGCCCTGACGACACCAGGACGGACAACAATCCGGATGATCGTCCAACACCCTGAATATGCGACCTGAATTTTTACCTGCTACCGGAGAACAAAAAGATGCTCAAGCAAATTAACACACAGCGGTCCCCGTGCGGTCAGACTATGGTCCCGCGTTTTGCAAAAACGGCGGTGGTGGTTGCCATGATGGGGCTTGCTGCAGCCTCACAGGCGGATGAAACACGATTGCTGGCCATTGGCGTGGCACCGTCTGCGGAGCGCATCGGGCAGGATATCGCCACACTGGCCGGTTTTGGCACGCGTCATACCTTGTCGGACACCGTGTCAGATACGCGTGGTATTGGCGCTGCACGGCGCTGGATCAAGGCGGAGTTTGATCAGATCTCGGCCGCCTGTGGTGGCTGTCTGGAAGTCATCTATGTCAGCGATGTGGTATCCGGCACCGCCCGTATTCCCGACGCTGCCGAGGTGGTCAACGTGGTCGCCATTCAACGCGGAACCCGGGACAGCAATCGTTTTGTGGTGATGAGTGGCGATATCGATTCACGTGTCAGCGACATCATGAACGCCACGGATGATGCCCCCGGGGCCAATGACAACGCCTCGGGCATGGCCGGTGTGATCGAGACCGCCCGCATCCTGTCGCAGTATCAGTTTGAAGGCTCCATCATGTACACCGGCTTGTCAGGTGAAGAACAAGGGTTGAATGGTGGTGCCATTCTGGCTGCTTATGCAAAGGCGCAAGGCTGGGATCTGCAGGCGGTCATCAACAACGACATGATTGGCAATATTCGCGGCATCAATGGCGTGATCGACAACACCACGGCGCGCGTGTTTTCCGAAGGCACCCGTGCAGTTGAGACCCCTGAAGAGGCCAGTCAGCGCCGGTTTCAGGGGGGGGAAGTGGACTCTGCGTCACGCAACATCGCCCGTTACATCGACTTGATGGCTGATCTGTATGTCCCCAATCTGGATGTGATGATGGTGTACCGGCTCGATCGTTTTGGTCGCGGCGGCCATCACCGGCCATTTAATGACGCGGGTTTCCCGGCCGTGCGTATTATGGAAACCAACGAAAACTACAACTGGCAGCATCAGGACATCCGCGTTGAAAACGGCATTGCCTATGGCGATGTGCTGGAGCATGTCGATTTTGACTACGCTGCCAAACTGACGGCATTAAATGCCGTGACGCTGGCATCCATGGCCTGGGCACCTGCCCCACCGCGCAATGTCACCATCAGCGGTCAGGTCAGCCCGAGTACAACATTAAAATGGGAAAAAGTTGATGGTGCCACCGCCTACCGCGTGCACTGGCGATTGACCACTGACGCGCAATGGACACATTCGCGGCTGGCGGGTGATGTCAATGAATTCACGCTTGAAAATGTGGTGATTGATAACTACTTTTTTGGTGTGTCCAGTGTGTCTGAACACGGCATGCAGAGCCCTGTTGTTTTCCCGGGCGCTGCAGGTGCTTT
>JAUSPW010000301.1 GCA_030652635.1 Pseudohongiella sp.
TAGTTGATGTCGATCACGTTATCCAGCATACGAACGGCTGTCTTGATCGTGCGCTCCAGCTTGGCTGTATCCAGACCTTGCTCTGTGACGTGATTAACCATGTTTACCGAGCCCAGGTTACATACAGCAATTTCTTCCGGGCTGGTATTCAAGGTAATTTCGGTGCACAGATTCGACGAATGGATGGTGCCCACGTGCTGCTGGGGAGAGCGCACGTTGCACGCATCTTTAAACGTAATCCAGGGATGGCCGGTTTCAAACAGCATGGACAGCATCTTGCGCCAGAGGTCTTTGGCGCGAACAGTTTTGTAAATCTCCACCTGGCCAGCAGCCGCTTTGCGTTCATATTCCTCGTACGCACGCTCGAAGGCATCACCATGCAAATCATGCAGTTCTGGTACGTTGTTTGGCGAGAACAGCGTCCAGTCACCATCTTCAAACACACGTTTCATAAACAGGTCTGGAATCCAGTTGGCCGTGTTCATGTCATGAGTACGACGACGATCATCACCGGTGTTTTTGCGCAACTCCAGAAACTCTTCGATATCAAGGTGCCAGGTTTCAAGATAAGCACAAACCGCGCCTTTGCGTTTGCCACCTTGATTGACCGCTACCGCCGTATCATTCACTACCTTTAGGAAGGGCACGATACCTTGTGATTTGCCATTAGTACCCTTGATGCCAGCACCCAGCGCGCGAACCGGCGTCCAGTCATTACCCAGCCCACCAGCCCATTTGGACAGCATGGCGTTGTCTTTGATGGCGCTGTATATGCCGTGCAGATCGTCCGGCACTGTTGTCAGGAAGCAGGAAGAAAGCTGTGGACGCAAGGTGCCCGAGTTAAACAGCTGTGGTGTGGACACCATATAGTCAAAGCTGGAAATCAGGTTATAAAACTCGATCGCTCTGGCTTCGCGATCAGTCTCGTTGCTCGCCAGCCCCATGGCAACCCGCATAAAAAATATCTGCGGAAGCTCAAAACGCACACCGTTGCTGTGAATAAAGTAACGATCGTAGAGTGTCTGCAGACCAAGATAAGTAAATTGTGTGTCCCGCTCTGCGTTAAGTGCATCACCTAACATGTCCAGATCGTAGTCCAGCAGGTGAGATGACAACAAACCAAGTTCAACACCTTTTTCGATGTATGGACGCAGCACCGAAGGGTAGCGGTAATTCATTTCGCTTTGTGTAGCGCTGTCGGTCACGCCAAGAAACCCCAACGCCTCTGAACGCAGAGTGTCCAACAGCAACCGTGCCGTCACATAAGAATAATTAGGATCCTGCTCGACCAAAGTACGCGCAGTCATCACTGCCGACGTACGTACGTCGTCCATTTTGACGCCGGGATACAGGTTCTTCAGGGTTTCCTGATAAATCGCATCGCTGGATACACCTTCCAATCCAGCACACGCCTCATCAATCACGGTACGCAAACGCAATGTATCTAAAGGCCCCTTGGTGCCATCCTGATACGTCACCAGGATACTGGACTCGGAAGGCTGCTCGCGTGCTCGCTGCTGATCACGCAAACGCGCGTGTTCTGCACGATACAAAACGTAGGCGCGAGCAACTTTATGCTCGCCTGTGCGCATCATAGCCAGCTCTACCTGATCCTGAATTTCTTCAATATGGATAGAGCCACCTGATGGCATACGACGTTTAAAAATGGTGCTGATCTGAGCAGCCATTTTTGCGACAGTTTCACGTACGCGGGCAGAGGCTGCCGCAGGGCCGCCTTCGATGGCCAGGTAGGCTTTGGTGATCGCCACCACAATTTTTGATTCATCATAGGTCACGACAGCGCCATTACGCTTGATGACTCGCAATTGACCAGGCGCTGTTGCCGGCAACTCTTCGCTCGACCGGGTCGCTGGACGGGAGCTGACAGAAGGGCTGCCATAGCTGGGAGTGTTGGTTTGCATTGACTTCTCCATGATGTTTTTATGATGACACGAGGTCTAAGGCGTGTGCTGGCCGCACGATCAGACCCCGAAATACAATATATAGATGATTTTTGCGGACAGGACACAAGATAGTGCGGTCGCTGCGCGATTGCAAGTGCTTTTTGTGTGGATAGCTTGTGGATAAGTTGTGTTTAAAGCGGGTATAACACCACTACATCTAGTGGACAGCCAACTCGGTTCGGCGGATTCTTGGCTCAAGTTCCAGCATCAATGCCGGCAAATCATGTGCACTGACGGGGCGGCCATACAAGAAACCCTGCAGGATAAAACACTGGTGATCCTCAAGAAAACTGGCTTGCGCCTGCGTCTCAACACCTTCAGCAACCACCTTCATACGCAGCCTCTGTGCCATTGCAATAATGGCCGTCGCAATTGCAGTATGACGCGCGCTATCGGGCAAGTTGCTGACAAAGGAGCGATCTACTTTGAGTTTGTCGACGGGCAGACGCGTCAAATAGCTCAGCGATGAGTGCCCGGTGCCAAAGTCATCAATGGCAATGGCTACGCCAAGTGTTTTGAGCTCCGTGAGAATGCCAATGGCCTGCTCAATATCGTCCATCAACATACTTTCGGTGATCTCCAGTTCCAGAAAATGCGGATCCAGACCCGTTTCTTGTAAAGTCCGGTTGACCATACTGACGAGGTTTTTATCCCTGAACTGGCGCGCTGACAAATTGACAGCAACGGTGTAGCGATGAGAACTATCCATCTGCATTGCGCGCAACTGGGTACACGCTTGATGCAACACCAGTTCACCCAGTTTCACAATCAATCCAGTTTCCTCAGCAACCGGGATAAACCGGTCCGGAGGAATCAAATCGAACTGCTCGTGACGCCATCGCACCAATGCTTCGAACCCACAGATTCGTTGCTTATCAAGATCAATCTGCGGCTGGAAGTAAACTATAAAGTCCTTATTGTTCAGCGCTATTCTTAACTCACTTTCAAGAGACATGCGAGCTTGCGACTCGATATTCATGTCGTCTGTGAAGTATTGGAAATTATTTCTCCCCTTGTCCTTTGCCCGATACATGGCCAGATCGGCATTTCGCATCAACACACTGGCGTTCATACTGTCTTCTGGCGCGATGGTAATCCCGATGCTACAGCTGACTGTCACTTCCTGAGCG
>JAUSPW010000317.1 GCA_030652635.1 Pseudohongiella sp.
GGTGCCGGCGCTGTGCCAGGACATACGAATAAAAAACGGGCCATAGTGGCCATAGTCAGCAGGCCACCAATCCTGAGAGTTTCTCATCACGCTAACCAGATCGCGTTTGACTTCGTCAAGATCCAGCGTGGCAAAGGCTTCTGCATAGTTAAAGTCTGCACCAAGGGGATTAGAGGCTGCTGCATTCTGACGAAGAGGGTCGAGACTCAAGCGATTTGGCCACCAGTATTCGTTACCGGGCGCATCTGCAGCTTGCGCAAATACCGGACCAGTCAGTACCGGAGACATCGCGATCGCGATTGCCGCCGCCAAGGGGAGTGTGAGTTTTCGCATTGTTAGTATTCCTGTTGGGTGAAGGATTAACGGTGACCGATATACTAAAGCGAACATAACTCATTTATTAATCGTTTTTACGTATCGTAACGATTCGTAAAAACGATCTTGTGATTTGGCTCACTCCTGAAAAAAAGTCGCCTGACAACCTGAGGGCGCGGATACCGGATTACATCGCGCGACACCGTTGCTGTCAGGCAGAATCACCTGATACCCGGATCCGAACGGTGACGGCTCAACATAATCCGTACTGACATACTGTGCCCCGCTGCCTAAGGCCAGCTCGCGACGCGTGGTATCACCCGAGCGGGCTTCGCTGGTAGGCACGTCCGAGCGTGTCCTGACCAGGTAGTTACGTGAGACATAGTCTCTGATGAGCGCGTGGTCAGCCAATGCATCATTCATTTTAATAAATGCGGCGGCTGGATGACCGGGCTCCACACTCACAAACAATGCGCGGTCCTCAAGCACAGGTGCGCCGTAAAGGTACATCTCGCGGTGGCGACCGGTGTTGTCCATTGCGAACAACACTTTACCCCGACTCTTCGCCAGCGTGGGCCAGCCTTGTTCAACAATAGCTTGCTCCAACGTCGGGAAGTCACCGCGCACATCGTCAGGCGTAATAACATGACTGCGCTCGAAAACCTGCCAGATTTCTTTGTCAGCCTCCAGAATCAAGCCCTGATCAAAGGCCACTGGCTCAACGTATTCAATCGGTCCCCAATTGGGTCGAACGCCCTCTTTGAATTCAAGCATCACCATCAATGGCAAGTGTGTTGGATTGTTCAGCGACCAATCCCTGATCTGCTCCAGGCACAGCATCAAGGTCACGCAGGTGCTGCGATAATCAATATCCTGCGAGTGCAGCACCTTTAATCCGGGTGCCCGCATCAGTGCTTGTTGGCTGATAAAATCAGGGTCATTGACCAATTTGTTGCCTGCCGGATCCGCATACAAACCACCCTGCGGATCGGCAAACACATCCAGCTCAAACTGTCGAATGTTCAAGGTGTCCAGTTGTTCAGTCAGCGGTTTGTGTTCATAACTGATGTCGCGCGCCCACCCTTCCCGATGCAGGTCCAGTAAGGTGATGAGTTCGGGCAATGGCCAACGCTTATAGCTGTTGTGAGTTCCAAGCACCTGAACCTGATTCAGCCGCAAACAGTCATCAGCCTTGGACGCTGTCAAGGTGCGGCAATCAGTATCGGCAAGACTGAATTCAGGCAACAAGGTTATTGTGATAACAGCAAGTGAACACAACAACGATCGCAAACTCTTCATAGTTAACCCCTCTTCAGCATCGATCAAAGCTGTGAGTATTGAGGGAATACGGCGACAATTTTGTGACAACCCGGTGACTTATGAGTCTTGTTGTCTATTTATCAATTCCCTCAGGTCATGAGGATCTGGCAATCCGGACACCACTATCTCGGCATCATCGCCTGCGGTAAAAACAGAAATTGTCCCGACATTCAACATTCGATTGAGTAAGGACTGGTAAACCTTGACCGTGCGAATGCCCGTAATGTCCAATTCGGTGCGCTCTTTGCTCAGTAAGCCCTCAGTCAGCACTAGGTCATTGCCGACAAGTTCCAGACGCGTTGAGATGCATTTCAGGTACCACACCAGAAAAATAACCAAACCAATCACGACTGGCACCAGCAACAGGGCCAATACAAATCCAAGTGGATTACTTCTGAACATTGCGGGTCTTTCTGAGTAAGTTGTTTTCAATTTAAACACCATGATGAGTAGGTGACCTACTATCGCATACAAATCCTAGCCTACGTAACGCCGGCGATCATAAACACTGACATAAAAATGTCAACTTACCGCGTTACAGTAAGGCCATGACAAAAATCATAGCCAATTGCATACCCCTGTTGTATGCCTTGCACAGGCTGGATGAGGCTGCTTTCCACAAAGCCTTTCGCAGCGATCGGGCTCGTGCCCCCTTCAGAAAAATATCTTCCAGTGCCGACGGCCACCTGTATCTGATCTGCGCCTTGTTCTGCTGGATTTGGATTAGAGAACCCGGATCACACTTTTTAAGTTTGCTGTGCATCAGCTTTATGGTGGAACGTCCAATCTACTTAATTCTAAAAAACGGTCTGAAGCGAAACAGGCCTGCTCAGATCATCCCGGGATTCACCAGTATTATCGTTCCCTCCGACCATTTCAGCTTTCCGTCAGGACATACCTCCGGCGCGTTCATCTTTGCAACGGCCTTGTCGTTATCGCTTGCTGATACCGGTTTCGTCACTGGCGTCAATTCTGAAACCTTGATGATTGTTGCCGTCTACTGCTGGGCTGTGATGGTCGGGTTATCAAGAGTCATGCTGGGAGTACACTTTCCTGGCGACACTTTGGCTGGCGCCACACTGGGTTCTTTAACAACTGTTTCTATCCATTACGCGGTGCTGTTATGAAAATTTTATACGGAGTGCAAGGCACTGGGAACGGTCACATTTCCCGCGCTCGGGCCATGGCGCCTGCACTCGCTGATCAAGGCCTCGAAGTCGATTACCTGTTCAGCGGTCGGCCCGCTGAACGCTATTTTGATATGGAACCATTTGGCAATTTCCAACTACGACATGGCATGAGTTTTGTAGTAAAAAATGGTCGTATTGATCGAATCAAAACCGTCAAACAGGCAAAACCTGCACGTTTTATCAATGAAGTTCGAAATCTGGATTTATCTGGATACGATCTTGTGTTGACTGACTTTGAACCAGTGACGGCATGGGCGGCGAAACTTTCCGGTAAACGCTGCATTGGTATCAGCCGACAATATGCATTTTGCTACAACATTCCTAAAGTACCCTCAGGTGTTGGCCAACTGGTGTTTTCTTATTATGCGCCGGCAGACATCAAGCTCGGTTGTCACTGGGACTCGTTTGGCGAGCCGATATTACCGCCCATCATTGAAAGCAACCCGTTTGCGCGTGACATCCAGGACAACTTGATCCTTGTCTATTTGCCATTCGAGAATTTGCCTGATCTGGTGTCTATCTTGAATCGTCTTACACACACACAATTTGAGGTATACCATCCCGACGCGGTCGAGAACAAAAAGTTCAATAATGTCTGCGTATTTAAACCGGCCAGACAAGCGTTCCAACAATCGATGGCGCGTTGCAGCGGGATCATCGGTAATGCTGGATTTGAACTGGCCAGTGAAGCACTGCATATGGGATGCCCATTGCTGGTAAAACCGCTTAAAGGACAGGTTGAACAGCTTTCCAATGTCATGAATTTGAAGCTGCTAGGACTGGCAGACAGTATCAACGACATCGAGAGCGAGGCAGTAAATCAGTGGTTGGAAGACAGGAAATCGGTGCAGATATGCTACCCAGATGTTGCCAGTGAGTTGGCCAAATGGATCGCTAAAGAGTCCTTTGATCGTCCAACTGCAACTGTTCAAGACCTCTCGAACAGAGTCTGGTCTCAAGTGAAGGGACATAGCAATATAACGCAACCACAAAAGCAGTCCAATGCACTACAATTACCCGTATAAAAACTAGTTCTGGAAGCCCGTCATAAATCCAGACCCGAAAGTTATGATCACAGCGTGTACGCATACCAAAACTCTTCCCCACTAGGAGACACAATGAAAATCAAAAAACTATCGACACTTGCGCTCAGCATAGGTCTGATTGTCGGCACCATGAATGCCCCCCAAGTGTATGCTCAGATGACGTCAGCAGCCGCTGGCGGTCGTGTTTTGAGCGCCCAAGGTGCACCAGTGTCTGGTGCACAAGTCGAAATAGTGCACATTCCAACAGGCACCGTCAGTCGATTGACCACAGATGCTGAAGGTCGCTTCAGTGCACGCGGACTGCGCGTTGGTGGCCCTTACCGGATTATCGCGTCAGGCAACAATCTGGAAGCCACACTGGACGGCCAGTACTTTGAGTTGTCCGACACTTCCGCACTTGAGTTGGTACTGGCCTCATCTGCCAGTGTGTCCGTAGAAGAGATTACCGTCACTGGCTCACGTGTTGGCAGCGTGTTTGACAGCAGCCGTATGGGCAGCGGCTCAGTTGTTGGTCGTGACCAGATTGAAGCATTGCCATCCATAGGCCGTAATATTCAAGATTACATCCGCACAGACCCACGTATTGCACAGACCGACAAAGAGCGTGGCGAAATTTCCGCTGGCGGTCAGAACACTCGTTTTAACAATATCCGTATTGATGGTGTATCAACCAATGACGCTTTTGGTCTGGAATCAAACAACCTGCCGACTGCACGTCAGCCCATCAGCATCGACTCCATTGAATCCATCAACATTGCACTGACCAACTTTGACGTGTCTCGCTCCGGTTTTACCGGTGCCAGTGTTGACGCAGTAACCCGCTCGGGCACCAATGAAATTACCGGCACCGTGTACGGCGTGTTTGGCGACAGCGATTGGACTGGCAAGCGCAATGGCAATCGTTTTACCGGCTTCCAGGATGAAAGCACCATGGGCTTCACCATTGGTGCACCGATTATCAGAGACCGCTTGTTTGTTTTTGGCAGTTACGAGACGTTCACCCGCTCGGCCGCTGCTCCAACGTTTGGCCCTGCAGGCTCCAATGCCGCACAGATTGTTACCGGCATAACAACCGCCAACATTCAGGACGTACAAAACATAGCCAAAAATGTCTGGGGTTTTGAAGCGGGCAGTTTCGAAGCACCCGCCAGTCTTGACACCGATATCGAAGATATCCTGTTAAAAGTTGATTGGAACATCAACGACAATCATCGTGCCAGCTTCCGTTATAACTCGACTGAACAGGTTGAGCCGTTCCTGCGCAACTTCGATGCCCGTCAGTTGTCACTGTCCAGCTTCTGGCAGAACAACATCAAGGAATTTGAGAGTTATGTAGCCCAACTGTACAGCGACTGGACACCCAATCTGTATACGGAGCTGTCTGTCAGCCGTGCGGATCAGTCATCCCTCTGGGATATCGGCCAACCCTTGCCGTCCATTCGTATTTGTTTAAATAGCGCGACGTGCTCAGGCGCGGATTCACTGTGGATTGGCAGCGAGCGATTCCGTCACGTCAACGAACTGATCACACAAACTGACAACGTCACCGGTGCTGCAACCTGGTATAACGGCCGTCATGAAGTGAAATTTGGTGCTGAGTACCAGTCACAGGATCTTTACAACCTGTTCGGTCGCGACCAGTTTGGGGTCTACGACTTCTATGGTATAGAAGCATTCCGACAAGGCCGCCCTGGAGCGTACTCACTGTTTTATCCAACACAAGGCGATGTGCGCACGCGCGCTGCTGAATGGACCTTGGAAAACATCGCGTTTTTTGTACAAGACACCATTGATCTGACGGACACGCTGAATATCACAGCTGGCCTGCGTCTGGATATTCCACGCACCAATGATATCCCCTTGTTTAACGCTGGTGCTTCTACTGCCTTTGGTCTGCGCAATGACTCAACCATCAACGGCAATCGTCTGTTGCAGCCGCGATTGGGCTTCAACTGGCAGCCCGAGATGGCGCAGCGCGTTCAGGTTCGCGGGGGCGTAGGTTTGTTCCAGGGTATTGCCGCCAACGTATGGCTGTCGAACCCGTTTTCAAACAACAGTGTCAATACTGGCGCCATTACCAGCAACAATCCAACTGCTGACCGGATTACCTTCAGTCCTGACCCGGACAATCAGCCTGGCAGTCGTCCGCCACCCGGACAAGGCGGTATTGTTGACTTCGTTGATCCATCACTGAAGTTACCGTCTTCCTGGAAAGCCAACTTCGCAGTTGACTATGAATTGCCATGGTACGAGATGGTAGCCAGTGCTGAAGTGGTCATGACAGAAGTGCAGGAAGGTATTCGTTACGAGAAACCCAACCTCGGCGCGCCACGTGGCACAACTCCAGATGGCCGACCACACTACTGGACAACAACTGTTCCGGGCGTGTTTACCGGCGCAGCCGCTCAGAACACTGCGAACCGTAACCGCGCCTACAGTGTAGACACCACCATTGCACGTCCCACCAGCAAAGGGGATGGCGAACAACTGACACTAAGCTTACAGGGACGACCTGACTACAACTGGTCATGGGGCGTTGCGTACACACGCACCAATGCCACTGAAGTGAACACGTTGACCAGCTCTCAAGCGGCTAGCAATTGGAACAATGCCATACGTACAGATCGTAATGCTGACGTCGCAGAAAACTCTGCGTATGCCATCAAAGACCGACTCACCGCGAGCCTGAACTATCGCAAAGAGTTCATCGCAGGATATGAAACCAGTTTTGGTCTGTTCTTTGAAGCGCGCAGTGGCAAACCGTTCACCTACACGTTCACCAACGACGCAAACGGCGACGGCCGCTCCGGTGTTGATCCATTGTACGTTCCTGCTGCACCGGGTGAGGTCATTTTCACCGGCGGTTCTGCGATGGAAGCCGCGTTTTTCAACTACCTGGACAGCCAGAAATATTTGGCACGAGATAAAGGTGGTATCGCAACCGTTAACGGCGCACAGGCTCCTTACGTACGTCAGTTTGATCTGCGAATCTCCCAGGAGTTTCCATTTATTGCTGGCAGAAAAGGCGAAGTCTGGTTTGATATTGCCAACCTTGGCAACCTGCTTAACAAAGATTGGGGTGTGATTCGTGAAGTTGGTTTCCCCGGTGGATCCGGTGTGGCTCGCTTTGCGGGTATAGATCCTGCCAGCGGCAAATACGTTTATAACTTCAACCCGGCGGATATTCGTGACCTGACCCTGCGAGACAACCGTGGTGAATCACGTTGGTCCATGCAGATGGGTGCTCGCATCAGATTCTGATCCAGCTCATTTGCCACAAAAAATACGGCGCCCTCGGGCGCCGTATTTTTTTAAGACTTTTGTTATTGCCTACAATTACCTGCTTTGCGATAGCCCGCAGCCAAGGCTGCCTGTTCCGATTCAAAATTCACACGGTTTGACTCAGCCACCTGCGCGTAACCCGGGCAGCCCTCCGACAAATGATAGATGTTGCTATTGCGATTGCCACGTATTTGCAGATCCGACTCGGGGGCAGCCTGAAATGTCCACTGCTGCTCCCCCGTCACAAACGGATTGTGATGCCCCATGATCGCTGCGATGCGTCGATCTCGCTCGAGTTCCCAGGTTGATACCGGAAATTGTTGGTGCCATTGCAAAAAGCGTTGTTGCTCTGTTGCGGACAGATTCAACTCATAACGCTGGTGCATATAAAAGTAAATTCTGGCCACCTGACCCTTCACCTCATCACGAGGTTCAGCCAGACCTTGCCTGGAATCCACTTCAAACTCACAGGCACCATACTGATAAGGCTCCCCTTCTATCTCATCAAATCGATAGTTAGAGCGATCCGCATTAACTTCACCCAGCGCAGGCACAATATTGTGTAAGTCCGCTTCCATGCGGTTAAAAACAGCATCTGTGCGATTACAATTTTCGCGACCTCCACTACGCCAGCATTGACGCGGCTGACCAAATGCTGAGGCGGGAACTATGTGCTCCCACTCTGTTCTGGCGGCTCGCTCTGCTTGAGCGCGCACCTGATAGTCACAACTGGCCAGATCGGTGCGACCGCCGGACTCACCTACCCACCGCCAGTCACAGCCACAATAGAAATCGCCTTCGCTATTTCTGTCATGGTAGACAGCTTGACGTAGCGTGGTTCTGGCCTGATCAAACGTCTGCGGCGCTTCTCGGTACGAGCATGCGGATAGCAGAAGCGATACCACAACCAAAATCTGTGTACTACGTGTCTTCACCTTATGGTCCGTATGATCTGCGCCAAGCCGTTGTCAGGTTTTTAATTGTTGATGTTTTACTCCATTGGCAAATTGGAATACCGCTCATAAAAACGCTGGTACAGCGCTTGCTGAGTACCAAACAAGTCAATCAGGCGTCCTTGAATAAATGCCTCTTGTAACTGATTGGTCCGCATATCCAGTGCATCACCACCCGAGATAAAAAATGTCGCATCCTTGCCTGTTTCCAGGGTACCTACGCGGTCATCCACGCCCAGAATCTTAGCGTTGTGTGAGGTGATCATCGAGAGGGCTGTTTCCCGATCAAGCCCGTAACCTGCAGCAGTACCTGCAAAAAACGGCAGATTGCGCTGAGAGTTGAGATCAGTTTCGCCACCGCCTATACCAACCAGTATGCCCGCCTCGTGCAGCTGGAACGGCACTTTGTATTGCTCATCGACGTCGTACCATTCCTGGGCTGGCAACGCATGTACAGACTCGTAAACAACCGACACTGATTCTGCCACCAACAGATCTTTAACCTTCAGAGCATCGCGCCCACCCACTACAACAATATCGCTGACACCGTAACTGCGTGCAAATTGCACACTGGCGATAATGTCACGGGCATCATTGGCGTGGATAAACAACTTGGCATCGCCGCTGAACAAGGGTTGCATGGCCTCAAGGTTCAGGTTGAACGGCGCACCCGTATACGTGCGTGCATCCTGAAACAAGCTGTGCAGCATTTGTGTCATGTACGGGTAATCGGTGTTGTCGGCATTTTCA
>JAUSPW010000320.1 GCA_030652635.1 Pseudohongiella sp.
GGCTGATTGACCATCGCCAGCACTTCGCCGGTTTTTACGTCCAGTACCACCGCAGAGGCTGAGCGTGCTTGCCGATAGATATACTCTGCTTTAAGTTCTTTGTAAGCGAGGTTCTGTATCCGGAAATCCAGACTCAGCTCAAGAACGTTGCCTGGCTGCGCTGGCTGAATAGTATTGAGCTCGCGAATAATACGGCCACGTTTGTCTTTAATGACCTGCTGTCGACCCGGGACCCCTTTTAACCACTCGTCAAAGGCCAATTCAAGACCTTCCTGGCCGATATCATCAACATTGCTGAATCCAAGCACGTGCGCGGTAACTTCTCCCTGCGGATAATACCGTTGATATTCTTGACGCGCGTACACGCCAGCGATACCCATAGCCAATACATTGTCGACATCTGCGGGTGGCATGCGCCGTCGTACATACAAAAACTCACGACCTGAACTGGCTTGTATCTGTGCCAACAGACTATCGGGATCAAGTTCCAGCGCAATGGCCAACGACCGAATTCCCGTCTCGTTTGCGGCAAGCTCGCGAGGATTGACCCAGACTGATTTGACAGGTGTACTGATTGCCAAAGGCTCGCCATTACGATCGGTGATCATGCCTCGGTGTGCGATCAAGGGCTCAACGCGTACAGTGCGGGCGTCACCTTGATTCTGGAGAAACTCACCATCAACCAACTGCAGACTCAACAGCTTCCAGACAAGAGCGCATGCCGCCAGAACAAGACAGAACCAGACCAGTCCTAGCCGCCACTTACCTGGATTATGCTGTGTGTGTTGCTCACTCATGACGCACCATTATTATTTTTGACCAGTCTGGCAGTTTCATATTCAGTTCTTCGATGGCACGACGCTCGATTCGGCCTTCCAGACCGAATGTGCTTTGCTCAATCAACAATTGTCCCCAATGCACATCCAGTTCATTTGACTGAACACGTAACTGCTGTAGCTCATGAAATGTCATACGATGGTGGTAACTGGTGTACACAACAGCGAGCGCGCTGAGCATCACGGCAAACAGCAGTCCGGTCACCAACAAGTTCTGAGGCGAAAAAAGACTCAGCCACGACAATATCTTCGGCGGCTTTTCCGGTTGCGCTTCAAAGGCTTTTTTGCTGTGCCTAACGGGTTGCTGTTTGATAGTCATGACTTCGTTTTCTGTTGCTGTTTTTTTTGATTCCTTGTCTTTAAAACGCCAGCTGTTCCTTTTTATGCTGGTTTTTCGGCCACCCTCATGACCGCACTTCTTGATCTCGGGTTCTGTGACACTTCTTCGTCGCTGGCTTTGACTGCTTTGCCAATTTTTACCAACAATGGTTTGATAGCCGAAGTCATCACTGGCAGGTCACGCGGAAAGTCATCTCCCTTGCTTTGACGCTGTATGAACTGCTTAACAATCCGGTCTTCCAGTGAGTGAAAACTGATCACAACAAGTCGTCCACCAGGCGCGAGCAGACTGAGCGCTTTTACCAGCAGTTTTTCCAGGGACTCCAGCTCACGATTGATAAAAATGCGAATTGCCTGAAAGGCACGTGTTGCCGGATGCTTATGCTTTTCCCAAGCTGGATTGGCAACTTTTACGATTTCAGCCAATTGCAAGGTTCGGGTGATAGGCTGCAGCGCGCGCTCACGCACAATCGCTTTAGCGATACGGCGCGAGTATCTCTCCTCACCAAATTCGTAGATGACGTTGGCTATCTCTTCTTCTGAAGCAACCGCAATCCATTCAGCTGCGCTGTGACCGCTGCCTGGGTTCATGCGCATGTCCAAAGGGCCATCATGTGTGAAACTGAATCCGCGATCTGCATCATCGAGCTGGGGAGATGAAACACCCAGATCCAGCAGAATGCCGCTGACTTTGCCTGAGAATCCCAACTCAGCCACTCGAACATCCACATCCGCAAAGGAACCCTGGAAAATCTCGAAACGCGCATCTTGCTGCATCAGCTGCAGACCCGCACTGATGGCTTCGGGATCGTAGTCGGTCGCCAGCAATCTGCCAGATTCATCGAGCTTTTCGAGAATCAGACGAGAATGACCACCTCGCCCAAATGTGCCGTCCACGTAAAAACCGGCGCGATCGGTCACCAGCGCATCCACAGCCGGATGCAGCAATACGGTTTCATGTCCCTGACTAATAGTCATAATGTACCGCTCTGTTAAAAACAGACGCCCCGATCGATTACAGCGACAAACTCAATAATTCAGGTGGCAACTCAATGCCACCCGTCTCGCCAGAGAACCAGCTATCTGCCTGGGCATCCCAGTTCTCTTTACTCCAGATTTCAAATTTCTTGCCCTGCCCAACCAGCACCAACTCCTTTTCAAGCTGGGCACGGCTGCGCAGGATTTGTGGCAGCAGAATCCGTCCACTGCCATCCATTTCCAGATCGTGCGCATGTCCAATCATCATGCGCTGCACGGTTCGGCTCGCCTCATCAAAACTCGATAAACTTTCCAGTTTTTGCTGAATCACTTCCCAGCCATCAATTGGGTACAGCAACAGGCAACGCTTGCTGAAATCCACGGTGGCAACCAGGTGTCCGTTGAATTTTTCAGTCAGCAGCTCGCGATAGCGCGCCGGCATAGCCATGCGCCCCTTAACATCGAGAGTTACTTCACTGGATCCTCTGAACACAATTGCCACTCCGGGGTCAGGCGCCTATGAATGCACACCAAACGCCCATGGATCTCCACAAATTACCATTTCATCCCACTAACCACCACATTTCCACACTATAGGCATCGCAAAAGCGTGATGCAAGAGTTATTTGCAGTTTTTGAGACGAAGGAAAGCGTCTGAAATTTCAGGGAAAAATTGGTTTTTGAAGGCACTGGAGGGCAAAAAGACAACAATGAAAAAAGAATCAACAAGCTGGAGAAGCAAGTTAAAGTGCTTTATTAAATACACTGGTTTGGGGATGGATTCAGTACAGGAATGAGTTGAGTCAGCCGATAAGCCGGGTTCTGTCGTGGACAGTCATTCATCTGGGATCAGCATCACTACTGACCTCTAGCGACCTACCCGGATCCAGTGCGAGCCACACCGATGGATCCCTATTTGGTCTTGCTCCGAACGGGGTTTGCCGTGCCACGAACTGTTACCAGTCGCGCGGTGCGCTCTTACCGCACCCTTTCACCCTTACCTTTTCAGCGCCTAAGCGCATGAACTGGCGGTCTACTCTCTGTTGCACTTTCCGTGGGCTTTCACCCCCCAGGCGTTACCTGGCGTTCTGCTCTATGGAGCCCGGACTTTCCTCC
>JAUSPW010000330.1 GCA_030652635.1 Pseudohongiella sp.
GTGCCCCCACTGACAGTCGAGATATCAAACATCTCAGGCGTTGTGTACCCAAGCGGAACAATGGTCATGCCATGATGCGCCAGCGTAGTCCACGTCGAGGTAATGGTCATTTCCTGACCGCCACCCGTACCGGTAGATGCAAACACACTGGCTACTTTGCCAGCCAGCGCGCCCTTGGCCCACAGACCACCGGTTTGATCCAGAAAACTTCGCATCTGAGCAGACATATTGCCAAAGCGCGTAGGCACGCCAAAAATGATGGCATCGTAATCACCGAGTTCCCCAGGCGTGGCGATCTCAGCACTCTGATCAGACTTGCCGCCAGCATTTTTGAATACCTCTGCTGGCATGGTCTCCGGGACGCGTTTGATGGTAACCTGCACGCCCGGCACACTTGCAGCGCCCGCGGCTACTGCCGCCGCCATGGTTTCGATGTGGCCGTACATGGAGTGGTAAAGCACAAGTAATTTTGTCATGTCATTGGTCTCCTATGAATTCAATGGATTTGTGTGCCAGCAAGGGCTGATTCCCTGCTGTTTAAAATGCATGTGAACAGAGTAAATGAAACAACTTCGATGAATGATGCAATTATCCCGGGCAATTGATCGGATATATTGATGTTGAACGTCCCCCTATGAGAGCAGATCAGCAATGAGAGCGTTATTTTCCCTGTTAGGCCGAATCATCGACACATTGGGGCTTTTTGTGGGGCGCCTGCTGTTTTTGCTGCTTGTGATAGTGGTGTTGTTTCTGATTTTTGCCGAACCCGATGCGCCTCAGGTGCCTGCAGAGTCTGCCTTGGTGCTCGCACCAGCAGGTGTGATCAGCGAGGAAGTGCCGATCGCAACTGCGACGGATCTGATTTTTGGCAGCGGTGCCATGCGCGGGACATTACTCTACGACATGCTGGTGTCATTAGATCGTGCGGCCACGGATAACCGCATCAAGGCGTTGGTGATTGATACCCGGGATTTGCAGAGTATCAGTCCCGCTCAGATGGAGTCGCTTGGCAATGCACTGGAACGTTTCAGGGAGTCAGGCAAACCGGTTTACGCGTGGGGCGAATCCTTTAACCAGCAACAATACGCGTTGGCATCCTATGCCGACAGCATCATGTTACACCCCATGGGCAGCGTCCTGCTCAATGGTTATGGCGGCAGCCAGTTGTTTTTCCGTGAGTTGCTGGATCGCTTGAACGTCACCGTGCACATTTTCCGGGTAGGCGAGTTCAAGTCAGCCTCTGAACCTTATACCCGTATGGACATGTCGCCCGAGTCAAGGGCTGATAGCCAGGCGCTGGTTGATGCACTGTGGGGCCGGTATCTCGACCGTGTTGCCGTCAATAGAGACATGCCGGCAGAGGTGTTTCAAATGTACGCTGACCAGTTTGCACAACGGCTGGTTACCGCGAATGGCGACATGGCACGTGTGGCATTTGAAGCGGGTTTGATTGACAACATCGCTGGCGCGGATAGCTTCCGACGGCAAGTGGCCGCGACCGTTGGTGTCGACAATGGCAGCTTTCGGCAAATTCACTTTGAGGATTATTTGTACGCCACAACAGTCACTGAACAGGCACTGGCTGATCAGGTGGGCGTAATCGTTGCCCAAGGCACCATTATGCCCGGCGAGCAGGCACCAGGCATCATTGGTGCAGATTCCACGGTTGAATTGATTCGTCAGGCTCAGCAAAACGACGCGATCCGATCAGTTGTGCTCAGGATTGACTCTCCCGGCGGTTCAGCCATTGCCTCGGAAGAAATTCGGGCTGCTCTGGTTCAGTTGCAGCAGTCTGGCAAGCCCGTTGTTGTATCGATGGGCGGCACAGCTGCCTCAGGTGGATACTGGATTGCAGCCACTGCGGATGAAATCTGGGCATCGCCAGCGACCATTACTGGTTCTATTGGTGTCATTGGCATGATTCCAACTTTTGAAGATGCCTTGGCTTATCTGGGCGTGGGTGTTGATGGTGTAGGAACGACCGCATTGTCGCGTGCCGGTGATCCGCTCAATGGTCTGGACGACACCATGCAAATTATTTATCAGAGCAGTGTTGAAGATGCCTACCGGCGATTTCTGCAGTTAGTAGCTGATGGCCGCAACATGAGTGTCCCCGAGGTTGATGCGATTGCGCAGGGCCGTGTCTGGACAGGTGAGCAGGCGCTGGGTCTGGGGCTGGTGGATTCCTTGGGTGATCTGGAACAGGCAATCAATGCGGCCGCACAATTGGCCGGTTTGAATGTGTGGCAAAGCGTCTACTTGCAGCGGCCATTAACCCCTGGGGAGCAAATTCTGATCCAGATGATGGATACCCTGGGTGCGACTCAGGTCAGTGCTGCGATTCAGGACACTGTTGGGATGGGCTCTGTTGCATACAGCCGCCAACAGCTTCATGTTGATTCGGTCGTCAGCGCGGCGTTGTCCGTGTTGCCACAGGCACTTCAGCAGCATTGGATGGCGGTGCTGAATTTGTTGCTGCCTGGCAGCAGCACGTTCAGACAGTTAAACATGCTGATGGTATGTGATTCATGCCTGAGCGTGCAGTGAAGGGTTAGCAGCGGATATTGCCCCAAACCATTCATGGCTGAGCTGCGTCTAAACCCGTGTTCCCCCTAAAGGAGTGCGCAGGTGATCAACCCGGTTGACAGGCAAGACCCTTTTCAGCAAGCGCCACAAGCGCTAAGCAGCCTCGCGCTGTGGCTCAAGGCTTTGCCATGCCTGCTGGTTTTGCTCGCCGTGCTGTTTTATTTCCCGCTCTCCACCTTGAATGGCGCTGGCCTGTCGGTCATGGTGTTGGCCGTGAGCTGGTGCCTTTATCAGTACTTTTTGCCGCTGCACCTGATTCGTCGCCGCGCGTTGTTGGAGTACATGACCAGTGACGGCAGTGTATTGAGGCGCTGGCTGTGGCAAGGGGTAGTGTCACGTTTTTTGCTTTTGCTCTGGTGCGTCATACTTGCCGTGAGTGTGTTGTTGCTCAGCGCCAGCTTTTCACAGGCAGAGTGGCTGGTGCTGTTGATCAACGTGCCCGTGTTGTTGCTGCTAATCCCGCCGGCATTACGTTGGAGCGGATCGGAATCTGATCAGGTCGTCCACCTACCACTGGCGCTGCGTGTGGCGGTTTATCTGACCATCATGCTGTCAACGCTGGGCCTGATTGTGGTTCAAATGTTGGGTGAAGGTGTGCCGGATACCCGGCAGCTGGGTTTGTTGCAGGTGATCACACAATCATGGACAAGCGCATTGGAAGCAGCAAACCTGCCCATGATTGGCTGGCTGTCCGGTGTTGAAGTTGTCATGTCCAACAGCGTCTGGCACCTGATGCAACAGGCGTCGACCCTCAGTGAGCAATCGGCGGCACTCAAGTTGGCCGCGTGGTTGCTCTTCTTGTTATTTATCACCGTGCGCGCCGCCTTGATGTGGTTTGTACTGGCAGGAGTGCTGAGTTGGCTTTTAAAAGCGGGACGGCGCGGCGATCGCTTGTCATCCGCTCAGCATTCTGGCGTGCACTTTGTGAGTGGTGTGAGTGTGCTGGTGATTGTCAGTCTGATTCTGGCGCAACCCGGAGTGTCTGCATTTGTCAGCCGGCTTGCTGATCAGTCTATGCTGGCCCTGCCTATTCCTGCGCCCGATTTGTGTATCAGACTCGCCCCCATTGAGTTGGCACAGTTTGAACAGCGTTCCCGTCATGCCCTCCATGATTCCAGTCTGTTGTGGCAGCAAGATATTGAACTTCAGCTGGACGCTGCACTGGACGAGGCATTTGGACAATTGGAACCTGCGGTGGACAGCTATCTGGACTGGAATTTCAGTATTGGTGGTCAGTACTTGCAGCTCGGATACTTGCTGAGTGCCATGGTAGAAACTGGTCTTGATCAGACTGGTTCTGCTTCTCTGGA
>JAUSPW010000337.1 GCA_030652635.1 Pseudohongiella sp.
TCGCCGAAGGTGTTGAGACCATCGAGCAAGGCAAATTGCTGATAGCGATGGGTTGTTCGCATGGCCAAGGTTACGCCATCTCCAGACCCTTGCCCGTCGCGGAACTTGAACGTTGGCTTACCAGCTGGCAGACACCAGATGAGTGGCGTGGATCAGACAACGACGCCTGATATCACTGAATATTCCGCCCCGTTTTGGGGCAAAGAAGGAAATATCCAATTTTGTTGTGTTTGGCTAACACACGCAGCAGAGCGGGCGCCAGATCCGAAGCGCCCGCCCCGAAAGCAAGCAGTGAACGATTGATCAAAATACCTTTTTTTGATATCAAGCGATAACTGTTTATATTTCATAGAGCTGCACAGGTAGTAACCATGACATCAGGGCATTTTACAAAAAAACGCGCAAAGACTTATCCACTGCTGCCTGCACTTCTTTGCTCATTACCGGTGTTGCTCTGTTCTACTCTTGCGATGAGCCAAACCACCCCATCGCCGCTGCGCTCAGCCTACACGGCAGGCCCTGTCAGCTGGGAGCATTTCAAGATGCCAACGGATCTGCCGCAGGATGTTTTCCGCTACTTTGAAGATGTAAATGGCGATGGCTACACCGACATCGTTGTTACAGCCTTTTCTCCCATTAGCGCACCACGCAAAGGCGGACGCCCCGGCATCATTCTTTTGAACAACGGTGATAATACATTTACACCAGCCACCGGAGACAGACCCCATTCGGAATGGGTGCGGGAATTGCTCATTGAGGATTTTAATGGTGACGGCATACCGGATATTTTTCTTGCAGACCATGGTTGGGACGCACACCCCTTCCCCGGCTACCAGAACCAGTTGTTATTGGGTACGGGTAAGGGCTTTACAGACGCGACCAATCTCCTCCCAAAACTGGATGACTTTACACACAATGCCGCCGCCGGTGACATTGATGGTGATGGTCGGATTGATATTCTTGTTACTAATAATGCGCTGGGGGAAGTTGCCGAACAGAACTACTTTTTAATGAATAAAGGCAGCGCTGGTTTTGAGTTGGACCGAAGCCGTCTGCCCCCATCGCTGCTGAGTATCTCGGCGCCGACCACCTGGGCAGTCAACATCAAGGATTTGGATGGAGACGGTCACCCTGATTTGTTGGTGGGTCGTGTTGAAAATACCGGAACTCTGCCAAGCCGTGTGTATTGGAATCCTGGCAATGGGGATTATTCAAAGAGTGACGTCACGCTCCTGCCCGACATGAGTCGATTTGTGGCCAACGGTGAGTATGCCGTGATCGAAGCAACCACCTTTGATGTGAACAGTGATGGCGTGCCCGACATCCAGTTCAGTGCATACAATCGCAACTTCAGAGGACTGGGCAT
>JAUSPW010000351.1 GCA_030652635.1 Pseudohongiella sp.
GCGCCAGAACCTGGAGTTGCTTGCCACCACGCTTGAAGAAGGGCTGGGCCTGAATGAGCGTCGCGGTGTATTCAGCCCGAGAGCGGGTGATATCCGTGGGCGCTATCTGCAAGGCCACGGTGTTGTGCTGGAAGTAACTCATAATTGGCAAGCGCGAGATATTCCGGCTCTGGATTCGTTTAGCCAGTCTCTCGGTCAATTAAGCAGTCAGCTGGATGGGCTGATTTTGCAGGGCGTAGTTCAGCGCCCCGACTTTGAAGCCATGCGTGACCAACTGGCACTCTCCATGAGATCAGATCAAGTGGCAGTTTTTTATCGTGATGTCATGCAGCAAATTGCAGCCATGCAGGAAATTCCTGCCATTGAACGCGGTTTGGTGGCGGCGGTAAGCTCCATGCAGACCTTGCAGTCGATGGGGCAGCTGGATGACAGCACTCGACAAGCAATCAGTAATGAAATCGAGACCTTGCGCGAGGAACTTGATCGACATTTGCAGACACTGGGGACATTGAGAGAGCAGATTCGACAACAGGCGCTTGTGACGGAGTCAATCCCTGATCAAGATACGCAGGCTCGATGGCTGGAAGTGCGAGAGCAGTTGAGTCAGGACTTGCAATCGATTCAGTCTCGTCTTGGTCAGCAAGTGGAACTGTTACAACAGCGTCGATTGTTGGCAGAGCAGTCGAATCGTGAACAGGCAGAACGCGTGTTGGTATTGTTTCAGACGAGGTTATTTGAACTGTTGTGTGACTACGGTGCCGGGCTGCGAGGTTTGCCAGCTCAAGAGTTTGTCAATATTGTCTTGGTCGGGGCTGGAGATTTGATGCCCGACAATGTCAGACGAGACATTGTTTACCAAATTGACAAAGATGCATTGATGGCATGTCAGCAGGGCAGGTTGACATCTTCTGAATTACAGAGTGCAGCCTCACGCTATCTGTATTAGTCATTTAGCGCATCCCCTCTAAAACCTGTGTAGTTTTGTATGGCTGAATGGTACTAATGCGCCTGTGGGCGCTGTTAAGGCTGCCTTTAATCTTATAGAATGCAGGCGAGTTGCCGCGATCAGTTTTCACGATTTTGCTGAATCGATTGCTGTGAAAGATGTCGAATTGATAATAACAAGCCGGGTACTGCGCACTTTGGTTGTAGTGCCGCAAGGAGATAAAGATGGATTGTCCCAAATGTAATGCAAAGATGAATGAACGATCAGTGGAAGTACTGCATGGTACAGTTGTGATCGATCAGTGCTCAGGTTGTCAGGGTCTTTGGTTTGACAATGGTGAAGCAGAGCAGCTTAAAGAGTCCTGGATGTCAGATTTTCTTGACAGTGGCGATCCGCGAATAGGCAAGACCTACAACCGAGTCCGTGATATCCAGTGCCCGCGATGTCAAAAGCCCATGCAAAAGGTGAATGACTCCCGTCAACCTCATCTTGAGTATGAGGCCTGTGCAGAACATGGCATGTTTATGGATGCCGGTGAGTTCACCGACTACAAACACGAAACACTGATGGATATATTCAAAGGGCTGGTAGCCTCTTTGAAGCGTCGTCGCTAATCTTCTCTCACGCGACGATAGGTTGCACTGCTGGCGCATTGGCTGGCAGCGCGACATTCCAGCGCGGGTGATACCAGATTGCCCGGGCTGCGCAGCTTGGCGGCAATTGCCGGATCTTGCCTAAATCCATCCAGGTGTTTGAAGGGGTGTGAAAGTCTGATCCTACCGACGCCCAAAGTCCCGCCTGCAATGTATGTTCAGCCAGTGCAGACATTTTTTCAGGATGCAGATTCGAGTAGCTGACTTCAATTGCATCGCCGCCTGCCTCAGCAAATACACTGATCAGACGTTTTAGTCTCGCGCGGTTGAAGTCATAACGATCCGGATGCGCAAGTACGGTCAAGCCGCCCGCTTGTCGCAAAATCTGAGTTGCATGTTGCAGGTCGCACCAAGGAATGCTGGTCTGAAAGCGACCACGTTTGCCTAGGTATTTGCTGAATGCCAGCTGTTTTGAACCGACATAACCTGCTTTGACCATGTACTCTGCTATGTGCGTTCTGCCGACTGACTCACATGGCAATTGTTGCAGGTAGTTGGATAAGCCCGGCATACCTGCTTTTTCCATCTGCATGCCAAGATTGTCCGCTCGCGACCATCTGAGTTGTTGTTGCTGCACCAAAAGGCTAGTCAGGGCGGTATTTTCCAGGTCAAATAATAGGCCGACCAAGTGTACTTCGCGCTCCTCCCAGTTAGTAGAAATCTCAACTCCAGTAAGTAGTTGAAAGTCATTGTTAACAAACGTCTTGAGTGCGAAGTGGGCAGCGATACTGTCGTGGTCTGTGATCGCCAGTTGGTGGATACCCAGTTGTACCGCGCGCTCGGCAAGCGCCAGTGGACTGAGATCACCGTCTGATAACCATGTATGTGAGTGCAGATCTATCATGGCAGGCAGACTACGTCAGCAGCTGTTCCGTGTAAACATGCACGTGTTCATCGCAGGCTAATAGTTGATTAAATTACTGTGGTATTTCATAATCCCGCACAAATTATGAGGGTATGACAGATGAGACTGACAACAAAAGGGCGCTATGCGGTGACCGCCATGCTCGATCTTGCCATACATTCGGATCGCGAACCGGTGACACTATCTGATATTTCAGTTCGTCAGGATATTTCCCTGTCGTATCTTGAGCAGCTTTTTGCGCGCTTGCGGCGCAGTGAGCTCGTGCAAAGTGTTCGCGGACCTGGCGGTGGTTATCGTCTGGGCAAAGACACATCAAAAATTGCGATTGTGGATATCATTGACGCTGTGGATGAATCGGTGGATGCCACACGCTGCCAGGGCCATGGAAACTGTCAGCATGGTGAGACCTGCCTGACACACTATCTCTGGGAGGATCTGAGTCAACAGATTCATGATTTTCTCAAAGGTATCAGTCTGGCAGACCTGATGGCCCGTCAAGAAGTCAGGCGAATTTCAGGGTATCAAGATGAGCGTCGCGAGTTGATTGTCAGGGATTTACGTCTCTCGTCCTGAGTTGTCGGAGTAATCATGCAGTTGCCAATTTATCTTGATTACGCGGCGACAACGCCAGTTGATCCCCGCGTTGCAAAACGTATGAGTGAATGTCTGTCGATGGAAGGCGTATTTGGCAATCCGGCCTCGCGCTCCCATATCTATGGCTGGCAGGCCGAGCAGGAAGTCGAACTTGCCCGGCGTCACGTTGCTGACCTTATCCATTGCGATCCGCGCGAAATTGTCTGGACATCGGGTGCAACTGAGGCAGATAACCTCGCCATCAAAGGCGTTGCCGAGTTTCATGCTGACCGCGGACGGCATATTGTTACGTCCTGTATTGAACACAAGGCAGTATTGGACAGTTGTCACTATCTGGAAACTAAAGGTTTTGAGATCAGTTACCTGAGGCCCAGTTCTAGCGGGCTGATCAGTCCTGAGCAGTTGAGCGAAGCTATTCGCGCGGATACCGTATTAGTCTCGTTGATGCATGTAAACAACGAGATTGGATCTGCAAATAATCTGGCGGCTTTAGGAGAGGTTACCCGATCACGTCAGGTACTGTTTCATGTGGACGCTGCGCAAAGTGTCGGTAAGCTCCCGATTGATCTGGCTGCACTGAACGTGGATTTGATGTCGCTATCCGCGCACAAAGTCTACGGGCCTAAAGGTATAGGGGCATTGTTTGTAAGGCGCGAACCCAGAGTGAATCTGACCGCACAGATACACGGCGGTGGACACGAACGGGGCATGCGCTCAGGCACATTGCCGACACATCAATTGGTTGGCATGGGTGAGGCTTTTCGACTGGCAGGCGATGTATTACACGATGAGTATGTAAAGGTTGGCCAGCTTCGTGCCCGGTTACTGGATGGTTTAAAAATGCTGCCGGGTTGGCAACTGCATGGACATGCAGATCAATGCGCACCCGGAATCATCAATCTGGGTTTTGAGGGAGTAGACGGTGAGTCGTTGTTGATGTCCTTGCGACAACTTGCGGTTTCTTCTGGCTCCGCCTGTATGTCTGCCACACTTGAACCTTCGTATGTGTTACGTGGCATAGGTATCCCTGATGATATCGCGCAAAGTGCGTTGAGAGTCTCTCTTGGTCGATTTACCACCGCGGCAGATGTGGACACCGCAGTTGCTGCAATAAGTCAAAACGTACAACAACTTCGCAGGTCAAGCGCTACTGGCTGATTAATTCGCTGAAAATGTAGTGATAACGCATCGTTACGGTGCGCAGCTGTAGAATTACCTGACCATAAGCCAGTATAATGCGCGCCTTTTTAGACCAGTATCAGGCTTTGGAGCTTAACAATGACTATTGAACGTACCTTATCGATTATCAAACCGGACGCAGTCGGCAAAAACGTGATCGGTGAGATCTATTCACGATTTGAAAAAGCGGGCCTGCGCATTGTCGCTGCCAAAATGATGCAATTGACTGACGAAACAGCCGGCGGTTTTTATGCTGAGCATAAAGAACGCGGTTTCTTCAAAGACCTGATTTCGTTTATGACCTCAGGTCCCGTCATTGTCCAAGTATTGGAAGGTGAAAACGCCGTTGCTTTGCACCGCGACCTGATGGGCGCAACAAACCCCAAAGATGCAGCGCCCGGCACTATTCGTGCTGATTTTGCAGTGTCCATTGATGCCAATGCTGTTCACGGCTCAGATTCCGCTACCTCTGCTGCGCGTGAAATTGCTTATTTCTTCAAAAATGATGAGATCTGCGCGCGCAGCTGATTTTAAGCTACCCGTGCCTGGAGTCCGGTGATGAACCAGACGGCTGAGAAAACAAACCTGTTGGGAATGAGCCTGCCAATGTTGCAGGCTTATTTTCAATCGATGGGTGAAAAGCCGTTCAGGGCTGTCCAGGTTATGAAATGGATACACCAGCGCGGCGTTACTGAATTCACCGCCATGACCGACATCAGTCATAGTCTGCAGCAGAAATTGCAGCTTGTGGCTGAGGTCAAGCCTCCAAAAATCGTAGAGGAATTTCTCGCGGCGGATGGTTGTTATAAGTGGATCGTTGAAGTCGCCAGTGGCAGCAGGGTCGAGACTGTATTTATTCCTGAAGCTGATCGTGGGACTCTGTGTATCTCGTCACAAGCAGGTTGCACGCTGGATTGCAGTTTTTGCGCGACGGGTAAACAAGGGTTTAACAGCAACCTGACTGCAGCAGAAATCATTGGCCAGCTTTGGTGGGCCAATCATCGTCTCGGGGGCTTTGCGCCGGCGCGACCTCATGCGGGTAAAACCACTCGAGCGGTCAGTAACGTTGTGATGATGGGTATGGGAGAGCCTTTGCTCAACTTCGATAACGTCATGGCCTCTCTCAGCTTAATGATGGAAGATAATGCGTACGGTTTGTCCAAACGGCGTGTCACCATCAGTACGGCGGGTGTTGTACCAGCCATTGATCGTCTGAAAGACTTTACTGATGCGTCATTGGCGGTGTCACTGCACGCGCCTAACGATGAGCTACGCAACCAGATAGTGCCGGTGAATCGAAAGTACCCCATACGGGAACTTCTGCGCAGCGTTGCTGACTATATGGCTAGCTTACCTGACAAACGCGTGCCGGTTATCGAGTACACGCTGATTTCGGGCGTCAATGATCATAAGCATCTGGCGCATGAATTAGCGGCGCTTTTGCGGGAATTTCCCTGTAAGATCAATTTGATCCCGTTTAATCCATTTGCGCAGTCTGATTACCGGCGGCCAAGTAATAATGCGGTGAATAATTTCAGGCAAATTTTGCAGGAAGCCGGCTATACAGTGACGGTCAGAACCACACGGGGCGATGACATCGGTGCTGCTTGTGGCCAACTTGTAGGCGAAGTTGCGGATCAAACTCGACGAAGTGAGCGTTATCGACGTGCCGCTGCAGATGCGCAAGCCATGGTGCCGGGCAGCAGCCGTACATTTACCAGTGCCGACAATTTAGCAATTTCAGTCGACTCCGCACACCGCACCATTTAGAACTAACTATGAATACTTCAGATAATCAAACAGTTGAAATGGAGCCAACCGATGAGCTGGCTGAACCACCTTCTGGTTCAAATCGCCGTTCACCTGGGGCAATGCTGGCTGCGCAGCGTGAGACGCTTGAACTGAGCATTCAGCAAGTGGCAGACCAACTGAACCTGACCATGCATTTTGTTCGAGCCTTGGAAGCAGACTGTTACGACAAACTGCCCGGTGAAGTATTTGTGCGTGGATACATCCGCGCTTACAGTAATTTATTGCGTCTTGACCCGGTGCAGTTGCTGTTGATTTTTGATGAATTTACTTCGCAAAAGATTGCCCGTAAAGAAGAGGCCATCAAGCGGCGAGATCGACGGCGCAAAGATAAAAATCGCCCATGGATTTTGTTTTCGGGGTTTGCATTTGTTGCTGTCGCTGTGGCCCTGTGGTACCTCAATCCGGCAGCACCCGTGGTAAATATTCCGGCAGAAACCGTTTCAATGACTGCGCCTGAGACGTCGGTGCTGGCGGCCGTTCCACTGGATACACCCGTATCCGCATCAACTCAGTCGGCTGTGATGGCGGATGAAACCTCTGCCGAAGACGCGGTTTTATTGCCCGACCCAGCTCAAGTAGAAATGGCTGACGCCATGGCTGATGCGGTAGTAAGTGATATCGCGTTGGAGACCGAGGATTTGGGTCAACTCCCGATTGCGACAGCGATGTCTGGGTCACTTATTCAGAGCCAGCCCTTGGCGCAGGCAGTGCTCGAACTTGCTGGCGAAGATACAGCCAATGCACGCACAGTGACCTACAGTTGGACGGGCGCAGACGAGTTGACGCTGCGTTTCGACGCGGATTGTTGGGTTGAGATTGAACACCGTGGTGGCGATGAGTCCTATAAAAACTCCAGTAGTGCAGGTGATACTCTGGTGATTAAAGGCACTGCACCATTCTCTGTGTTGTTGGGTAATGCACGGGACGTCGAAGTGACATTTAATGGCCGCAGCATGGACATCAGCAGCAATATCAGAGCAGACAACACCGCAAGACTCAGTATTGGTATGTAACCTTATGATGACCACTTCTCCGATTATTCGCCGCCAAAGCCGCCGTATCATGGTGGGAAATGTACCCGTAGGTGGTGGCGCACCTATTGCCGTTCAAAGTATGACCAATACTGAAACCTGCGACGTCGCAGCGACTGTTGCGCAGATTAAACGCCTTGAGGCAGTTGGCGCGGATATCGTAAGAGTGTCCGTTCCCTCCATGGAAGCTGCAGAGGCGTTTAGATTAATTCGACAGCAAGTGTCTGTGCCCTTGGTCGCTGATATACATTTTGATTACTTGATCGCCTTAAAAGTGGCGGAATATGGTGTGGATTGCCTGCGCATTAATCCGGGCAATATTGGCAGTGAAAAACGTATCAGGGCGGTCATTGATGCAGCTCGCGATACAGGCATCCCGCTACGCATTGGTGTTAATGCCGGATCATTGGGTAAAACACTGTTACGCAAGTATAAGGAACCTTCTGCAGAAGCGATGGTTGAGTCAGCTCTGACGCAGATTAATATTCTGGATAAGCTGGATTTCCAGAATTTCAAAATCAGCCTCAAAGCGTCAGAAATTTTTATGACCCTTAAAGCGTATCGCACACTGGCCACACAAATAGACCAACCGCTTCATCTGGGTATCACGGAAGCAGGGGGCTTGCGCTCTGGCACTGTGAAGTCTGCGATTGGTTTGGGTGCTCTATTGATGGACGGTATCGGCGACACCATTCGGATATCGCTGGCGGCCGATCCTGTCGAAGAAATAAAAGTAGGTTTTGATATTCTGAAGAGCCTTGGCCTGCGTAGCAAAGGTGTCAACCTGGTTGCGTGTCCAAGTTGTTCCCGACAAAACTTTGATGTTATCAGTGTCGTGAATGCGCTTGAGTCGAGACTCGAAGATATCGTGACACCCGTTGATGTCGCCGTGATTGGATGTATCGTCAACGGCCCAGGGGAAGCCATGGTTGCCGAGATTGGTTTGACAGGCGCATCGCCCCATAATCTCGCCTATGTAGATGGCAAGCCTCATCATAAGATCGATAACAACAGATTGGTCGATGAATTGGAAGCCATGGTCAGAGCCAGAGTGGCCGAGAAGCTGAAGTCTGAATCAGTATTGGCCCCCAGTGGAATTATTGCCAGAGGCTGATTGGACGCTGGGTACGATAAGTTTCTCTACCCGATTCCACCGTAAATGGATGCACAAGTTATGAGCAAGATTCAGGCTATTCGCGGCATGAATGACATTCTGCCCAGCGAATCCCCCGCATGGCAGTACCTTGAACGCGTCACAAATGACGTCGTTCAATCTTATGGTTACAAGGAAATTCGTTTTCCTATACTTGAACAAACACAACTTTTTAAGCGCTCTATCGGTGAAGTTACTGATATTGTTGAAAAAGAGATGTACAGTTTTACAGATCGAAACGGCGACGACTTGAGTCTGCGTCCCGAGGGAACCGCCTGCTGTGTGCGCGCAGCCGAGCAGCATGGTTTGTTGTATAACCAACAGCAACGATTGTGGTATCGCGGGCCGATGTTTCGCCACGAACGGCCTCAAAAAGGTCGCTATCGTCAGTTTCATCAAGTAGGTATTGAAAGTTTTGGTATGGCCGGCCCCGATATTGATGCAGAAATTATTCTGATATCAGTGGCACTATGGCGGGCTCTTGGTCTAACTGATCATGTTCGCCTTGAGATTAATAATATTGGCACTGCCGATGATCGAAGAGCCTATGGCAAGGCCTTAACAACGTTCCTTAAAATGCATGAGGCACAACTCGACGAAGATAGTCGCCGCCGTCTTCTCAGCAATCCGCTGCGTGTGCTTGACAGCAAAGTCCCTGAAACCCAGGCACTGTTAGCCGATGCCCCTAAATTATCTGAGTTTGTCAGTCCTGAAACTGAAGCACACTATCAACAATTAAAAGCGCTTTTGGACGCCAATCAGATCAGCTTTACTGAGAATCAACGGCTCGTACGAGGATTGGATTATTACAATAATCTGGTTTTTGAATGGATCACCGACGCGCTCGGGTCGCAAGGTACGGTTTGCGCTGGCGGTCGTTATGATGCCTTGGTTGCGCAACTGGGTGGGCGCGGCACGCCTGCTGTAGGCTTGGCTTTTGGCATGGAAAGACTGGTGTTGCTGATGCAGGAAACTGGCAATATTCCTGCGAGTATCAGCAATCTACTGGACATTTATGTGCTGTATTCAGAGGACAAGCAGCTCGGCAATGCAATAAAGCTGGCTGAACAGCTACGTCAACAAGTGCCAGGATTGCGCGTCCAGTGTCATTGTGGTGGTGGTAAATTCAGTAATCAGCTCAAGAAGGCTTATGCAAGCGGGGCCGCCGTTGCGGTCATTGTTGACACTGATAGTCTGCGTTGGCGCAAATTGTCCGAGGACGCCGTCGCTGACACAATAGAGCCGGAAGCATTGCTGGCGCGCGCGCGCGCAATGCTGGTTTGACCATCGGCTGGACAGTGCAGAGCTGACACTCTTTCTTGACACTTTGGTGTTGGTAAGACAGGATGCCTGCTCACTGAAACAGTCAGTTTTTGTTTGAAGAACATAGTAAAAAGACAGGAGTAGTTTGTGGCAATCAGTGCTGAAGAAGAAGAAACCCTTGAAGCGATCAAACGCTGGTGGAATGACAGTGGAAAACAGATTGCCATGGGAATCGCCGTGGTTGCAATCGTTTATTTTGGCTGGCAATTTTGGAATCGCAGTCAAACCAATGTCAGCGCGGAGGCGTCAGCGCTGTACGACCAGCTGACCGGCATTGCAGTGATTTCGCCCGATGCAACACTGGCAGAGGCCGATCGAGCACGAGCGAATGAACTGGTACAACAGATCAGATCAGAGCACCCAGGCAGTGTATACGCGCTATACGCTGCTTTGTTTGGTGCAAAACTGTCAGCAGATGTGAACAATCTTGATGCGGCAAAAGAGCATCTTGAGTGGCTGTTGGCGAATACTCGATCTGGTTTTTTCAATTCGACAGATCCTACTTTGATTGCGCTCGCCAGTTTGCGACTCGGGCGGGTATTGCTGGCACAGGGGCAGGGCGCCCAAGCGTTGACAGTGATTGGCGGAGCAGAACCCGGTGCGCTAGCAGCAGAGTTTGAAGAGTTACGCGGTGATATTTATCTCAGCCAAGGGCAGCGCGACGAGGCGTTGACTGCATACCAGGCAGCACTTGATACAGGCAACCCCAGCCCGGTATTGCAACTGAAACTGAATGAGCTGCAAAGCAGCCGCTGAAGTTAACGCAAAGCGCGGGTTTATGAATATGAGTTATTTGTTTAAGTCGTTTATTTCGTTGCTGGTGCTGGTGACATTGAGTGCTTGCAGCATCTTTTCTGATGACGAGTCCGAACAGCCCGCTGAGTTGCAGCGCTTCGATCAGCAGATAACACTGAGACAATTGTGGTCAATCGGTGTCGGTGATGGGCAAGGACGGCACTACAACCGACTTGTGCCGGCAATCGATGGGCAGATGATTTATGTCGCATCTGCCGACGGCACCGTCGTGGCTCTGGACAAAGCCAACGGCGCTGTGCGTTGGCGTCAACGCACAGGACAAGCCATCACGGGCGGCGTGGGGGCCGCAGCTGGACAGGTGGTTTTTGGTACGCGTGATGCACAGATATTTGCACTGAGTCAGGCTGACGGAAGTCAGTTGTGGTCAAGCTCTGTCAGCAGCGAAGTACTGGCTGCACCGCAGACGGATGGCCGCGTGGTTGCGGTTCAATCTGTTGATGGCCGCTTGACGGCACTGAACGCCAATGATGGCTCACAGCGTTGGGTGTACGACAGTACCGTGCCTGCGCTGTCATTACGTGGCACAAGTAGACCTTTAATCAGCGGTAACACGGTGGTAGCTGGATTCGCCAGTGGAATCTTGGCGGCTATTGATGCAACTAACGGACTGCTGATTTGGGAAGAGCGTGTTGCTGTGCCGCAAGGCCGCTATGATATTGATCGTATCATCGATATCGATGGTGATCCGGTGCTCTCCGGGCAGACTGTGTTTGTTTCCAGTTATCAGGGCAACCTGATGGGGCTTGATCTGGCGACAGGGCGCATTGTCTGGGGGATGGCAGGCTCGAGTTACAACTCCCTGGCGTTGGGTTTGGGCAATATCTACTGGGTTAATAATTTCAGCCATGTGATTGCCATTCAGAACAATACCGAACGCGTTGTTTGGGAAAACCGAGACTACCGATTGCGCCGCATAAACTCGCCCGTCACCATTAACAACTACGTGGCTGTCGCTGATTTTGAAGGATATTTGCACCTTTTGTCGCAGATTGATGGGCGTATTGTTAGCCGCACGCGAATTGATCGCGCAGGTGTACGCGCCAATATTCTGAGTGAAGGCGATACGCTCTACGTTTATGGTAACAGTGGCCGCTTAATGGCATTGCGCTTACCCTGACGACTAAGTGCGGCCAGTTGGCCGCGCACACTTTCTGGAAACTGTCATAGCATGAAACCGGTACTTGCCCTTGTAGGGCGCCCTAATGTTGGTAAATCGACGCTCTTTAATCGGCTGACACGCAGTCGCGATGCCTTGGTTGCTGACTTTCCGGGACTGACTCGCGATCGTCAATACGGCGAAGGTAAAGGCGGCGATAAGCCCTATATCGTGATCGATACTGGCGGTCTTGAAGGTGGTGAGGTCGGTATCAATTTTGAAATGGCCTCGCAGTCCTTGCTTGCCATCGAAGAAGCCGACATTGTGCTGTTGATGGTTGATGGCCGTGCAGGCTTGAATCCAGCTGATGTCCAAATTGTTGATCACTTACGAAAGCTGGGAAAAGCAGCCTGTCTGGTTGTTAACAAGGTGGATGGCATCGATGAAGATGTCGCTATGGGCGATTTTTATGGCTTGGGCTTTGACAAAATTTTCCCAATTACAGCCAGTCAGGGTCGTGGCATCAAAAAACTGCTCGATTATGTACTAGCCGATTTTCCTGAGCCGGAAGCTGAGCAGGACAGAGAAGAGCAGGGCATTCGAATAGCCATCGCAGGTCGACCGAATGTTGGAAAGTCAACCTTGGTCAATCGTATGCTGGGCGAAGAGCGTGTTGTTGTGTTTGATGAAGGCGGAACCACCCGGGACAGTATCTATATCCCTTTTGAGCGTCATGGTCAGCGCTATACGCTGATTGATACTGCAGGTATCAGGCGACGCGGTAAAACTACAGAAACAATCGAAAAATTTTCCGTTGTGAAGTCATTAACCTCCATTCAGGATGCCAATGTGGTTGTGCTGGTGGTTGATGCGCGAGATGGAATTGTAGAGCAGGATTTGCACTTGCTCGGTTATGTGCTCGATGCTGGACGCGCCTTGGTTATTGCTCTGAACAAATGGGATGGCATGGAACAGGAGCAAAAGGATCGCATTAAATCCGATATCCGCCGACGATTTTCATTTGTTGATTTTGCTGCCATCCATTTTATCTCGGCAAAATATGGTACGGGTGTGGGTGATCTTTATAAGTCTATTCATACAGCTTACGATTCGGCTAAGCGGCAATTGAGTACCAATGTACTGACGCGTGTTCTGCAGGATGCCTGCACAGACCATTCACCACCAATGGTGAATAATCGTCGTATCAAACTGCGCTATGCGCATGCTGGCGGACAGAATCCACCCATCATTGTGATTCACGGCAAACAGACCGACAAAGTTCCAGAGAGTTACAAACGATATCTCGAGAAGACGTTCAGGACAGTGCTCAAACTGGAAGGTACTCCTATTCGGATTGAATTGCGCAGCGATGACAATCCCTTTATTGAGCATGAACGGGGTCTGGACTACGGACAAGTGGCTGTCAAACGCCGCATCGCCAAAAACCGCAAAGTTACCCGCACAAAGGCACTACGGGACTAGTACATGTGACGTCAAACGGCAGCAAAGCCCACAAAACCGTTCGCCTTTCTCATTGCACAATATTAGTTGCAACTCTCTTGCTTGGCGCTTGCGGAAAAATGCCGGAGCACCTTGCGCCCAGCGGGTATGCGATTGTTGCTCCCTCAGCGACATCAAGCTTTGAATCGTATGTTGCCGACACACGCGAACAATTGCGCCGCGCGTTAGAGGTAGTCTACCAGCGAGCTGATCAGGCTCCATTTGGTGACAGCTATCCACTGTCTCGCACACTTGAAATGCGTTCACCTTATGAAATTCGTGAAGCTGCCCAATGTCCTCAAGACAGCCCCAGGACAGGCTACCTGTTACTGCACGGATTGACTGACTCTCCTTACCTGCTCAGCGCAGTGGCCAGATCACTTGCCGGGCGCTCTCCGTGCAGCGTAGTGCGTTCGGTATTGCTGCCGGGCCACGGCACAGTGCCAGGCGACAGTTTGGAAGTGCACCGCGATGACTGGCGCAATATCACGCAGTTTGGCGTAAACAGTTTCAGAGACAGGGTCGATCAACTGTATCTGGTCGGATATTCAGCAGGGGCAACCCTAGCAGTGGAGTTTGCTGATCAAAATCGCGACGATGATTTCTTGGCAGGTCTGATGTTGCTGTCCCCAGCATTGGCCTTGCCAGATGCAACTGTTGCATTGTCTCCCTATGTGCGTTGGTTTATGCGTTGGCTGGGTACAGAGCAAGAAAGAGATGCCGCCAAATATGAAACACTGGCGATTAATGCCGGGGCAGAGTTTTATCTGATGGTCAGAGACATGAACTGGCCCGCCATGAAGCCCTTGGATTTGCCTGTCTTTATGGTTGTCAGTGGCGCCGATACAACGGTTGATGTTACTGCTGCGGAGCAGTTTTTTTGCGAGAAACTGCCTGAGGGGCAGCGCGAGTTGATTTGGTATAGTTCAGTGAGTGATGGACACTTGCCTGAAACTGACTGCTCAGATATCAAAATTGAGTCCTCGGCTGACGAACGCTTTCGAGTGATAAGTACCTCACATGTCGGCGTTACCATGCCAGCAGACGATCCACACTACGGGCTGGATGCCGGTTATCGCCAATGTCTGCATTACGCTGATAATCCCGAACAGAAGTCCGAATGTCTCAATAATGATGCTGCCACCGTTTATGGAGAGCGCAGTCTGCTGACTGAGGGACTTTTTCAGGGTAAGTTGTTGCGCAGAGCAACGTTTAATCCTGATTTTGGCGAGATGATGTCGCGCGCAGACTGTTTCTTCTCCGGGAATTGTACGCAATGAGTCAACACGCGCGTTTGCAGCACTATGACTACGGCATTACCTGTATAGACACTGAACTATTCAGGCCTGGTCTGGCCTGCTGTTATCTGGTGCAGGAAGGCGACGAAGCGGCGTTTATCGACACGGGAACCCGCAACAGTGTGCCTCTGCTACTGGAGGCGCTTGCAGTCAATGGGCTGTCATTGAATCAAGTGCGCTGGGTGATGCCTACGCACGTTCACCTTGACCATGCCGGTGGTGCGGGGGCCTTGATGCAAGTGCTGCCTGAAGCGCAGTTACTTGTCCATGAACGTGGCGCAGCGCATATGATCTCACCACAAAAACTGCAGGCCGGTTCTTTGGCTGTATACGGGCAGGCGCGGTATCAGTCGGCTTTTGGTGATCTGGTGCCGGTACCGGAACATCGGGTAAAAATTGCCTGCGATGGCGATAGGGTTGCGTTAGGAAGCAGGGAATTTCAAATTATTGACACACCAGGTCATGCCCGTCATCACTATGTTGTGTGGGATAAACTCAGCCGTGGTTTGTTTTGCGGAGACAGTTTTGGCGTCAGTTATCCCGAGTTGAATGACGGAACCCAACGGTTTATTTTTCCGCCGACAACGCCGGTGCAATTTGATCCTACTGCCTGGCACACCACAATTGAGCGCTTGCTAGCGTTTGATGCGCAACATGTTTATCTCACTCATTTTGGCAGACACAACGAGGTGAGAGAGTTTGGTGAGGAACTGCATCGTCAAATAGACGCGTACGTAGAATATGCGGAACGCATGGCCAAAGATTCGAATCCACAGCCGGAGAAATTTGCAGAATTACTGATGTTGCACAGTCAGAATCTTTTAAAGCTACGCGATAGCAAAGTGCCGCCAGATGTAACCCGGCGGCTGTTGGGTGGTGATATGGAGTTGAATGCCCAAGGCCTATTGCATTGGTTGCAGCGCCAGTCCAGTTGACTTCATTTATCCACGCAAGAATCTCATCGACGACTGAACAACAAAGCATCAAGGCTCAACTTTCCAGGCCCAAACGCAAACAACGCGAAGTAGGTCACGAAATACATGGCTGCTAACTC
>JAUSPW010000363.1 GCA_030652635.1 Pseudohongiella sp.
CTGAAGCTGGCGTGTCTACCTATTCCACCACCTGGGCATTACGGGGTTGGAACAATCAAGAGCGCGCATTTTGCCTAGGGCACTCAGGCATGTCAACGGGCTTTTTTAAATTCTTTAAGAAAACAGCGGCGCGCGGGTGTATACTCGTCTCCACATGAAAACGAGACGAGATGAAATGGCCAGAAAAAAGAACGCCAGTGATGTAGCAAGCCCCCCCGCAGTGAAATCCCGCATGAAAGACCCCTACGCATCACGCGAAGCAGAAAAATACGAAAAGCCCATTCCCAGCCGCGAATACATCATGGAGCTAATGGCCAAAATTGGCGAGCCCGTGACCTATGAGTATTTGCGTGAGCAAATGGGTTTTGACGACGATGAAGATCAGGCCGAGGCGCTGCGGCGCCGGCTGATCGCCATGGCCCGTGATGGGCAGTTGATCAGTAACCGTCGTGGTGTGTATGGCCTGGCGGACAAGATGGAGCTGAGCAAGGGTCGGGTGCAGGGCAATAAAGAGGGCACCGGTTATTTTGTGCCGACGGATGGTTCCGGGGATATGTTCCTCGGGCCGCAGGAAATGCTCAAAGTATTTGATGGCGACATCGTGCTGGTGCGGGTGTCGGGCGTTGACCGGCGTGGCCGCAAGGAAGGCATGATTGTTGAAGTGCTGGAGCGGCGTCTGACGCAGATTGTCGGGCGCTTTTATCGCGACCATGGTTTTGGTCTGGTAGTCCCGGACAATCGCCGCATCAGTCAGGAGATTCTGATCCCTGAAGCCGATACCCGGAATGCCAAAGACGGCCAGTTTGTGGTCGCCGATATTCGTTCGTACCCCGATCAACGCCGCAAGGCGGTGGGTGCGATTGTGGAGATCCTAGGCGACCACATGGCGCCGGGCATGGAAATTGATGTTGCGCTGCGCAGTCACAATATTCCGCATGAGTGGCCAACAGAAGTTGAGCGTGCGGTTAAAGGTTTGTCCGAAGAAGTGGCCAAGGACGATCTGGCCGGGCGCGTGGATTTGCGTGAACTGCCGTTTGTTACCATTGATGGTGAAGACGCCAAAGACTTTGACGACGCGGTTTACTGTGAAGAGGGCCCGCGCGGTACCGCCAAGTTATTTGTGGCGATTGCCGATGTGTCTCACTATGTGAAGCCGGACTCCGCGCTGGATCTGGAAGCGCAGAACCGTGGTAACTCGGTGTATTTCCCCGGATCTGTGGTGCCAATGTTGCCGGAAGTGTTGTCCAACGGGCTGTGTTCGTTGAAGCCGCAGGTCAACCGTTTGGTGATGGTCTGCGAAATGGATCTGAGCCGCACCGGCAAGGTGACGGATTTCCGCTTTTATGAAGGCGTGATTTTTTCGCATGCGCGTATGACCTATACCGAGGTTGCCGAGATTCTGGAGACGCCGGATTCGCCCACGCGTGAGCGCAGTCGTGAACGGCTGCGTGAAAAACATGCCGCGCTGATTCCGCATCTGGAAACGCTGTACGGTGTTTACGAGAAGTTGTCCAAAGCGCGGCAGTTGGCCGGTGCGCTGGATTTCTCCTCGCAGGAAACCCGTATTGTGTTTGGCGAGACGCGCAAGATTCGCGAAATTGTGCCGGTGGTGCGTAACAACGCTCACCGTCTGATTGAGGAATGTATGTTGGCGGCCAACGTGTGTACGGCGCAGTTCCTTGAGGAATCGGGTCTGCCGGTGTTGTACCGTGTGCACGAGGGTCCGAATCCGGACAAGCTCGAAAACCTGAATATGTATCTGAAAGAACTGGGTCTGGTGCTGACCAAATCCAACAAGCCGGAGCCCAAGGATTACCAGCGGGTGTTGCAGGCCATTGCAGATCGGCCGGATGCCAATCTGATTCAGACCATGCTGGTGCGCTCGATGCTGCAGGCGGTGTATCAGCCGGACAATATCGGCCACTTCGGACTTGGCTTCGAAGCATACACTCACTTCACCTCGCCAATCCGGCGTTATCCGGACTTGCTGGTGCATCGTGCGCTGCGCTACCTGATCCGTAGTGGCAAGAACAAAACCCAGATCCGCCAGATCAAAGGTGCGGTGAAGTTGACGCGCAAAGAGGGCTATCCGTATCAGCCCTCCGACATGCAGCATTTTGGTGAAATCTGTTCAATGACCGAGCGCCGCGCGGATGCCGCCAGTTACGATGTGCAGGATTGGCTGAAGTGTGAATATGTGCAGGATCGAGAAGGTGAAGAGTTCCGCGGTACCGTGAGTTCGGTGACCGGGTTTGGTCTGTTTGTGCAGCTCAGTGATATTTATGTGGAAGGCTTGGTGCACATCACCGCGCTGAAGAATGACTACTATCAGTTTGATCCGGTGCGGCAGATGTTGCGCGGTGAACACAGTGGTGTCAGTTACCGGCTTGGCGACCCCATCATGGTCAAGGTGGCGCGTGTCGATCTGGACGAGCGCAAGATTGACCTGCAGTTGGTGGATGGTGGCGCGGGTGTGGTCAGGGCAAAGCCGGAAGGTAAGGGCGGTCGAGCGCCTGCAAAATCTGGCAGAAAGTCTGAATCCACCAGAGGCAAAAAAACAGGCCGATCTGATCGGTCGGTACCGTTTGAAGCGACCAAGCCGCCAGCCAAGGGCTCGGCCAAACCCTCGGCAAAAGCCCGGCCTGCAAAAGCTAAAAAAACCTCCGACACCAAAGCTGCCAGCGAAAAAGCGCCTGCAAAGCGCCCACGATCCAACGCCAAGCGCCGGAGTGAATAATGTCCACGCGTGAATGGATAGTAGGCATTCATTCGGTGACCGAGTTATTGCGCCGGCACCCGGAAGATGTATTTGAACTGGTGCTGCAACAGGAGCGCACGGATCAGCGGCTGGATGAGGTGCGCACCCTGGCAACGGAGCTGGGCATCAAAATCCAGGTCATGCCCAAAGCTGCGCTCGAAAAGAAGCTGTTGGGCGAGGGCAAGGGCGCGGGCAAGCGCGTGCCTGTGCATCAAGGCGTGGCCGCGCTGTGCCAATACCGCGACACCGTCAAGGATGAAGCGTTCCTGACCAAGCTGCTGGATAATCTGGATCATCCCCCCTTGATACTGGTGCTGGATGAAGTGACCGATCCGCATAATCTGGGCGCATGTCTGCGCACAGCGGATGCTGCCGGTGCTGACGCGGTGATTGTGCCCAAGGACAATTCTGCCACCATGAACATGACGGTGCGCAAAGTCGCCAGTGGCGCGGCGGAGAAAGTAAATCTGGTGGCGGTGACCAACCTGGCGCGCACGTTGGCGTCATTGCAGCAGCGCGGCATCTGGATCAGTGGCACGGCGGGTGAGGCCGACCACAGTCTGTATCAGGCCGATCTGACAGGCCCGGTCGCCATTGTGATGGGGTCGGAGGGCAAAGGCTTGCGTCGGCTGACACGCGAACACTGCGATTATCTGATTTCCATTCCCATGGCCGGTGTGGTCAGTAGCCTGAATGTGTCGGTAGCGGCAGGTGTCTGCTTGTTTGAAGCCGTCAGGCAGCGTCAAAAGACGTCGTGAGCAAAGCCCCTGATTGGCTGAAGGTGCCGGATTATCTGGGCTTCAGCCAAAAAAGCGTTTGCAAGTCGGCAGCGCCTTCTCTACAATGCGCGGTCCCGGAAATCCACCTTGAGGTGGGCGTGTGTTGAATCGATAGATTTGGCAGCCTGGGAAAACTAACGTTAACTCCTTGTCTTACCGTACTTTACTGATCAATGTGATCTCTAATTTGTCGGCCTGGTTGTTAATTGAATCAGGTCTTCGTTCTGCGGAAGACTTATTGCCAGAAGGAGTCTCTATGAGACACTATGAAATAGTATTTGTTGTACACCCTGATCAAAGCGATCAGGTTCCTGCGATGGTTGAGCGTTACACTCAGATGATTACCGAAACGGGTGGCAAGATTCACCGTTACGAAGACTGGGGCCGTCGTCAACTCGCATACCCGATTAACAAAGTACACAAAGCCCACTACATTCTGATGAACGTAGAATGTGGCAAAGAAGTACTGGACGAAATCGTGACGCTGTTCCGTTATAACGATGCCATTCTGCGTAATCTGGTCATCAAAATGGACGGCCCAGTGACTGAAGAGTCCCTGATCCTGAAAAATGAGCGTGAAAGCCGTGAGCGTCGTGCACGCGCCGAGACCAAGCGTCGTCTGGAAGAAGAAGCTGAATCAGCTGACGACGATGACTCTGAAGATGGTTTTGATGCCGATTCAGATGACAGCGACGACGACGGCCGCTAACAACTAATCACAGCTTTTTAAAGGATACTGACCATGTCACGTTTTTTCCGACGCCGTAAGTTCTGCAAATTTACTGCAGAAGGCACCATACAGATCGATTACAAAGATATTGAAACGCTGAAGGCTTATATTTCCGAGACCGGCAAAATTGTTCCAAGCCGCATCACCGGAACCAAAGCACGTTACCAGCGTCAACTGGCCGTCGCCGTCAAACGCGCCCGTCACTTGTCGCTGATTCCGTACACTGACAGCCACAACGTTTAAGTTGAATGCTGGGTCTCGCGCGATATGCCATGAACGGTCGCCGTCAGGCGATCACAACGGTATTTGTGTGTGGCCTGATTCCACTGCTTAACATGCTTGTCCCGGCATTATTGGGACTGATTTTATTGCGACACGGCCGACGAGAAGCCGTGTTGGTGGCAGCCTGGGCCGCCTTGCCGTTGTTTGGCTGGGCCATGATGGGCGACATCACCCCGTTGATTCTGCTGCTGGGCGTTGTTGGCCTGGCAGCGGTGCTCCGGCAGACAGCTTCATGGCAATTCACGTTGCTGGCAGGCATTCTGGTCGGTGTGGGTGCAGAGATGGCGTTGCGACTGAGACCGGATTTTCTGGTGTTGTTGCAGCAGCAGGTAGAGGTCTTTATGGCATCCGGTTCTTTGCCGGATCAGCCGGAGATCCCACCGGATGCGATGCGTGATGCGCTGATCAGTCTGTTTGGATTGATGCACATGTTTATGAGCATCTGCCTGCTGATGTTGGCGCGCTGGTGGCAAGCCGTGCTGTATAACCCCGGTGGTTTTCAGCAGGAGTTTCACCAGTTCAAGCTGCAGCCCTTGATTGCAATGATGTTGATGGTGCTGTTTCTGGCGGCGAGTGCCGGCGTGACAGTGCTGACAGGCTGGATAATGTATTTTTTGTTGCCCTTGTTTTTTGCCGGACTGGCATTGGTACATGGGTTGGTAGGCTTGAAAAAACTATCGCGGCTTTGGCTTGTCGCGTTTTATATGCTGATGCTGAATCCGCCGTTGGCGCAACTGTTAGCAGTGGCCGCGCTTATTGATAGCTGGTATGACTTCCGTGCTCGTGTAAAAACAAGCGGTGGTCCAACAAGCTGAGGCCGGACAGGCGCCTGATCATGAATCAGGATTTTATTGAGGAAAATATCATGAACGTAATTCTGCTGGAAAAAGTGGGTCGTCTGGGCAGCGTCGGTGACACAGCTTCTGTACGTCCAGGTTATGCACGTAACTTTTTGTTCCCGTCCGGCAAAGCCGTACCGGCAACACGAACCAATCTGGCTGATTTTGAAGCCCGTCGTGCTGAACTGCTGGCTGCTCACAATGCCAACGTTGCTAAAGCTCAGGCTCGCGCTGACAAGCTGAAAGACCTGCGCGTTGCAATCTCTGTTAACGCAGGCGATGAAGGCAAGCTGTTCGGTTCTGTTGGCACACGAGACATCGCTGATGCCGTGACTGCAACCGGTTCAGAAATCACTAAAGCTGAAGTTCGTCTGCCAAACGGCGCAATCCGTGAAGTAGGTGAATGGCTGGTATCAATCGACCTCGGCTACGAAGTAGAAGCTGTGGTAACGGTTGCGGTAGTACCTGCTTAATAGCATCTGCGTGACAGTACCACCGCGAGTGGTGATTCAAGACGCGGGTAACTGATGTTGCCGGTTGTTTGTGATCACTGCTTAGTGGGAGAATAAGGCACCGCCACCCTTTGGGTCGTGGTGCTTTTTTTTGCCTGGGTTTTTGGGGAGCACAATGTCAGAACGAACAACAACAGAGCTCAGGGAACCCGCGGCCACTTTTGATCGCCCATCCCGGCAGACGCCACTAAGTGCCGCCCATGCGCTGGGTGCTGGCTTAAAAGTGCCGCCACATTCTGTTGAGGCGGAGCAGGCCGTGCTGGGTGGTTTGATGCTCGACAATACCGCCTGGGACAACGTTGCCGAAGTGCTGCAGGCAGTAGATTTTTATCGCCATGAACACCAACTGATTTTTGACGTGATGCAGCGTCATGCCGAGGCCAGCAAACCCATCGACGTGGTCACGCTGGTAGAAGCCCTGGACAGCCTTAATCAGGTGCAGGATGCGGGCGGTATTGAGTATCTGTCAGATCTTGCCAGTCATGCCCGCGGCACCGCCAACATCAGCGCTTATGCTCGTATCATCCGCGAACGTGCGACCTTGCGAACCCTGATCAGTGTCTCCAATGAAATTGCGGACAATGCCTTCAACCCGGCGGGTCGCGAAGCCGCAGACGTGCTGGACTTTGCCGAACAGAAAGTCTTTCAGATTGCCGACAACCGCGCGCGTGATGGTGGCCCACAGCAGGTCAATCCGCTGCTTACCAAAGTGGTTGAAAAAATTGATGAGTTGATCAAGTCCAAAGGCGGTATCACCGGGCTGTCCACGGGCTATAAAGATCTCGACAAAAAAACCTCGGGTTTGCAAAAGTCCGACTTGATTATTGTGGCGGGTCGACCCTCCATGGGTAAAACCACCTTTGCCATGAATCTGGCTGAACACGCGGTGATGGCCCAGGACAAACCGGTGTTGGTGTACAGCTTGGAGATGCCCGCGGAGAGTCTGATTTTTCGTATGCTCAGCTCCATAGGCCGCATCGATCAGTCGCGCCTGCGTAGCGGGCAGTTGGAAGATGAAGACTGGCCCAAACTGACGGCGGCCATCGCCAAACTCAAAGACCGGCCGCTGTTGATTGATGACACGGTGGGCCTGAGTCCAACCGAAATGCGTGCGCGCGCCCGGCGCGTGGTGCGTGAGTATGGCGGCCTGGCGCTGGTGGTAGTCGACTATCTGCAGTTGATGCAGATAAAAGGCTTTGGTGATAACCGCGTGGGTGAGATTTCCGAGATTTCCCGCTCCTTAAAAACACTGGCACGAGAGTTTTCCTGTCCGGTGATTGCACTGTCGCAGTTGAATCGAAGTCTTGAGCAACGCCCCAACAAGCGCCCGGTGATGTCTGACTTGCGGGAATCCGGTGCGATTGAGCAGGACGCCGACATCATTGCCTTTGTGTATCGTGATGAGGTGTATAACCAGGACACGCAGGACAAAGGTATTGCCGAGATCATTATTGGTAAACAGCGTAATGGCCCGATCGGGACGGTGAAATTGGGCTTTATGGGCCAGTTCACGCGCTTTGATAATCTGGCCTTGCCAGACTACGACGATAGCTATGCATGAGTCGCACAGCTGGGCACATATCGATCTTGACGCCTTGCGCCATAATTTTGAGCGCGCACGCATCAGTGCGCCCGGCCGACGTGTGTGTGCGGTGATCAAAGCCAATGCCTACGGGCACGGTGTGCACACCGTGGCGAGAGCCTTGCAAGCGGCCTTGCACCCCAATGATCTGTTTGCCGTTGCCACCTTGATTGAAGCGTTAACGCTGCGGCGCACGGTGAGCAAAGAAGCCATTCTGGTACTGCGTGGTCCGCTCACGGTGGAAGAGCTGGCGCTGCTGATACAAGGTGGTTTTCACTGGGTGATGCATTCGCGTTGGCAGGCTGACCTGCTAAAACAATGGCTGAAACAATTCACGTCGATCAAGCCACCTGTGCTGAACATCTGGTTAAAAATTAACACCGGCATGAACAGATTGGGTCTGCCGGCTGACGATCTGCGTGATGTCTGGCAATGGCTGCAATCACTCACATTACCGGGCGAACGCGTGCTGATGTCGCACTTTGCCACGGCTGATGAGCATGAGCATGTGCTGGCCAATCAACAGCAGGCCCAGTTTGCGCGTCTGGTAAAAACGTTGCCCCATGCAGAGCATTGTTCACGCAGTCTGTCAGCGTCGGCGGGTATTGTTTCGTGGCCACAAGCCCATCATGACATCGTGCGCCCCGGCATCATGTTGTACGGTGCTTCTCCCATGGCAGACACCGATGGCAGCCACTA
>JAUSPW010000501.1 GCA_030652635.1 Pseudohongiella sp.
TGGTGCGGCTGAACACCAGCACCTGATACCAGTTATTGCTGCTGATCAGATGACTGAGCAATTCAGTTTTGCGGGATTTGTCCACCGGGTGCAGCGTTTGCGTGACACGTTCGGCGGTTGTGTTCATCGGCGCAACACTGATCTGCACCGGATTCTGCAACAAACCGCGCGCCAGCTCCTGAATTTCGCCAGAGAAGGTCGCAGAGAACAGCAGGTTCTGGCGTTTTTTCGGCAGCATCGCCAGTACTTTCTTGATGTCTTTGATAAAACCCATGTCGAGCATGCGGTCGGCTTCATCGAGAATCAGAATTTCAACTTTGTCGAACTTCACCGCGTTTTGCTGGTGCAAATCCAGCAGACGACCTGGTGTTGCTACCAGAATGTCGAGACCGCCGCGCAGAATCATCATTTGTGGGTTGATCTTCACGCCGCCGAAAACAACAGCAGAGCGGATTTTCATAAATTTGCCATAGGTCTTGATACTGTCATGTACCTGAGCCGCCAGTTCGCGGGTCGGGGTCAGTATCAAGGCGCGAATCTGGCCATTACTGGTGCGCTCGCCGCCTTCCAGTTTTTGCAGTAAAGGCAAGGTAAATCCGGCGGTTTTGCCGGTGCCCGTCTGGGCTGACGCCATCAGATCGCCACCGGCCAGAATGGCAGGGATGGCTTGGGCTTGAATAGGGGTGGCTTCGGTGTATTGTTGCTCGGCAACAGCTTTAAGCAGGGCTTCTGACAAGCCCAGATTTGCAAAACTCATTGATATCCTTGAAGGGTGCACAGTGCACCTGATCGGGTAGCCTCTATCACAGATCCATCATTGGTTCTGGACTCGGGCCAGTGGTACAGCGAATGCCCGAGAGAACCTGTTACAGGTTCCGGGGCCTTATTTGCAGAATCATGTATTGCAGCGATTGCAGTCATTACGACATGCCTCGGTAAACAGAACACTGTTGCCCAATAACAGGGGCTTGAACAGGTGTAACCCAGGCAGGCGATTCGTCAAAGGCAGGCACTCTACCACAGGATCAGCCGACAGGACAGCTACAATGCGCCAAAGCGAGCACAAAGCCATTGCCAGAAGAGGCGGTTTTTAAGTAAGTTACCGCCTCAACTTTTTAAAAGACGCATGAGAATTTCAATAATGACTCGCATTACCCTATCCGCTGCGGTCCGGCGAGCAGTTTTGCTCGGCCCGCTGTTATCGATTGCCCTGTTGTCGGAGTCCAGCAGGTTACAAGCACAGGAAGTGGCTAACGATAGTTCTACGGTTGTATATCCAGCAGCCTATTTTTCACAGTGGTCACCTGTTACCGCACAGGACATGATGAACCGTATCCCCGGCATGAGTTCTACCGGTGGTGGTGGTGGTGGTGGTGGGTTTGGTGGCGGTGGCGGCCCCGGTGGCGGTGGTGGCGGTCGAGGTCTGGGTGGCGGCGGTGGCAACCAGATTCTGATTGATGGCAAACGTGTGGCGGGTAAAAGCAACGAGGCAAATGCACAGCTGGCGCGTATTTCCGCAGATAAAGTACTGCGCATCGAATTGATCCGTGGCACATCAACCGATCTGGACGTGCGCGGTGATCAGATTGTTAACATCGTGTTGTCAGAAGCCTTGTCGAATCGCTCATACTCCTATGAGGCCAATACGGATCTTAATGACGATGGCCGCCTGCAACCGGGTGGAAAAATAGCCGTTAATGGCCAGTATGGTGGTCTTACCTATCTGTTCAGTGGCGAAATGGAGCCGCGCAATAGTTACCAATCCAGCTTCGAAAGCAGTGTATTGGGCGATTTTTCCGCCAACGACACCATCAGTGAAGAGCGCACGCGTGATCAGTACACCTACGCGACAGCCGCCAACCTGGGGTATGAAATCAATCTTAACAGCAGCGTGCGGCTGAACCTGTTGTACGGTAATTCCGATAACGAAAACGAAGTGCTTCGCGATATCACCAATCTGCGTGTGACGCCCAACACGGTTGATCGTGAACGTGAGGATAACCCCGGACGAAGTAACAATTGGGAAATTGGTGGTGACTATGAGTTGCGTCTTGCCAACAACCACTTGTTCAAGGCGCTGTTTATTCTGAATGAGCGCGATGACAACAACACCCGTGAGCGTTTTGACACCGATAACAGTGGCAACTGGAGCAAGGATCTGTTTCTGAACTCGCACTCGATTACCTCTGAAGAAATTGTGCGTTCGTCGTACTCCATGGCCTTGCCTGCCGGGCAAGGTATCGAATTTGGCGCAGAACGTGCGGTGACCACACTAGATTCGGCCTTGCGACTTGGATTGCGCAGCAGCACCGGTGCTGTATCCGCTAACCACGGTGGCTTGACGCCGCAAGTGGTCAGTAACGGTGTATCCACCGTTGAAGAGGTGCGATACGAGCCGTTTGTGGTGCATAACTGGCAGTTGAGCCCACGCCTGTCATTGGAAAGTTCGATGCTGTACGAACTGTCTGAAATCACCCAGACCGGCGATGTATTCAAACAGCGCGATTTCAGTTTTCTGAAACCAAAACTGGATATGCGTTTTGAAATGCGCCCCGGTTTGCAGCTGCGCGGCACAGTGTACAAAACCGTTCGTCAACTGAGCTTCTCGGATTTTGTGGCGTCCAGTGATGAGCGTGACAATGACGCCGAAACCATGGCGGGCAATGCCGATCTGGTGCAGGAGCAGGTGCTGTATGCGGATTTCAGTACCGAGTATCGCTTGCCGCAGGATATGGGTGTGGTTGAAGGGACCTTGTCGTACATGAAGCACCTTGATGTGATTGAGCGTGTGGATGCCACCGTACCTGGCGGCAGTCCGCAGTCTGCCAACGGCAACATTGGTGATGGCACAATGTTGGTGTTTCGCGGTAATGCCAGTGTGCGTCTGACGAAGTTCAACATGCCTAACCTGATGTTGATCAGCAGTCTGGAAATCAAAGACTCGGAGATCACCGATCCGTTTCTGGGCACTAATCGCCGTTTCCAGAACTTCGATCGCGGTCGTTTCCAACTGGGTTTCCGACACGATATCCCTTCGTATCGCATCACCTATGGTGCTAACTGGAATAACCGCTTTGATGGCAACATCAAGCGTTACGATATCAACAATATCGAAAGATACTCGGGTGAGCCAAACGTCAGTGTGTATGCGGAGTACGTGACGTCACGCAACATTCGCATCCGCTTTGATGCGCGCAGCCTCACAAATAACAATCAGTGTCGAGAGCGTTCACGTTACGCAAACACCATTGCAAACAGCAATATTACCGAAATTGAGTCCTTCTGCTCGATTGCGCACCGCGTGATGTCGATCAAGATCAACGGTACGTTCTGAGAGTTATCGTGGTTGCAATAAAAAAAGCCCTGACTTGATCAGGGCTTTTTTTTGAACAGACGCGACTTTTTAGGCATGCCGCAGCGCCTCTACCGGATCCATGTTGGCGGCGCGGATAGATGGATAGATTCCAAACACAACACCAATCAGTGCAGATATGGAAAAAGCCAGTAACGGCGCTGTCACTGTCACAATGGTGGTCATTCCCCAGAAAATGGAAATGATGACGGGGATGAGTATGCCGATCACCACCCCGATCAAACCTCCGACCCCTGACAATATCACCGCCTCGATCAAAAATTGCTGAACAATGTCTTTTTTGCGTGCGCCCAATGCGCGGCGGATACCAATTTCGCGGGTGCGTTCAGTGACACTGGCCAGCATGATATTCATGATGCCAATGCCACCCACCAACAAGGAAATGCCGGCAATGGCACCAGCCACAATCTGATCGCGCAATGCGCTTTCTTCAGCCTGTCGGATCAGCGCCAAAGGCACTTCTACCGCGTAGTCCACGCGGCGATGTCGTCGTTCCAGAATCTGCTCGATAATTTGACCAACCGCTTCAACCTGCTCTTGATCCTGAACCTGAATAATGGCTTCGTGCAATTCAACCGTTTCCATCTCCACACCACTGGATGCCTGTCGCACCAGGGTTTCTCCAAAGCGATAACGAGCAGCGGATAGTGGAATAAATATCCGGGTAGGTGCTGCGTTGGAGCTGCCAGCCTGGCTACGCCCTAAGTTGGAGTAGGCCTCGGGTTCCATCACACCAATGATGTTGTAGTAGTTGCCATCGATGCGGATGCTTTCACCCAACGGGTCGGTCATTGGAAACAAAGCACGGGCGACTTCGTCACTAATCACCGCGACATTGCGTTGCGCCAACATTTCTTCCTCAGAAAAAAAGCGCCCGGCGCGCAAACTGTAATTACGCGAGATGGGGTAGTCGATGGTGGTGCCTACCACGTCAGTGCTGATATCGCGGCCAAGGTGCCTGACATCTTTTTTGATGATGCGTGAGGGAATCACATTGCTGATGCCTGGGATAGTCTGCTGTATGGTCAGAATGTCTTCGTAGGTCAACCCGTAAGAAATAGACTGCGGGCGCATGTTGTTGCCACCGCTGGCTTCCAGACTCGCGGGTTTGACACTTTTTACAATAATGTTGTTACTGCCTAGCGCCCGAAACTGCTGCTGGGCTTCGAAGCTGGCGCCTTCACTGACCGCAAGCATGGAAATCACCGCGGCGACACCGATCACAATGCCAAGCACAGTGAGCAGAGAGCGTAATCCATGAGCATAGATGCTCTTGATGCCGACCTCGGCAGTCTTTCTAAAACGCGTCCAGTACACGGGTTGCAAATGTAGCTTGATGCGCTGAAAAACCGCCAGTACGGCGGGGTGTTTAATGACTTCGTTCATCAGATTCCACCCTGCCGTCACGCAGCCTGATTTGCCGCTGAGAGCGTTCGGCCAGTTCATCGGAGTGCGTCACCATAATCAGGGTTTTACCTTGTTGATGCAGTTCGTCAAACAGATTCAGAATTTCCGCGCCGGATTTTGAATCAAGGTTACCGGTCGGTTCATCTGCCAGAATGATCAGCGGATCATTGGACAGTGCCCGGGCAATCGCAACACGCTGTTGCTGGCCCCCGGAGAGCTCAAATGGCCGGTGTTCCAGTCGATCGCCAAGACCAACACGGGCCGCCAGTTCGGTGGCGATGTGACGGCTTTCTTCTGCTGGATGTCCCTGATAAAACAACGGCAGTTCGATGTTCTCCAGCACGGTCAGTTGTGGAATCAGATTATAAGATTGAAAAATAAACCCCAGCCGAGCGCCCCGGATGGCCGAGAGTTCGTTGTCGTTCATTTGTGAGGTGTCTTTGTCGCCCAGAAAATACCGGCCTGAGGTGGGCTGGTCTAGACAACCCAGGATATTCATCAAAGTTGATTTTCCGCAACCTGACGGCCCCATGATGCTGATGTAGTCGCCATGATAAAAATCAATACAGATGCCATGCAGCACTTGCACTGCCAGT
>JAUSPW010000375.1 GCA_030652635.1 Pseudohongiella sp.
GAGTGCCATGGTAGAAACTGGTTTTGATCAGACTGGTTCTGCTTCTCTGGAGCAGCGATTTTCTGGATATGTCAGCGCAAAAATCGACGAGCATATCAGTCCAGTTTTATCACCAGCCTTGCAGCAGGCGCGTGTTGATCTTCAACAACAATTTGATCACAGTGCGCATCAATTCTACGTGCAGCAGGCAGTGCAGCTGGAGCAATTGATGGCATCGAGCAGCTGTCTGTTACCGGTTTTACCACCACTGGCGATGCCGGAGCTTATCAATAAGTCCGCCGTTGGCGTTGGGCCTGTTGTTGGCTTACTGGCGACACGACTTGCAGCACAAGGCGGCGCGCGGGTAGGTAGCAAAGTACTCACACGCAACGCCAGCAAACGTATAGTCAGTGCCAGTGCCGCCAAAGTGAGCACCAAAGTTGCGCAGTCATCGGGAGCTGGCAGTTTAGGCATCAGCTGTGGCGCTTTGGCGCCAGTTTGTGTGCCGGTGTTGTTTGTGGCAACCTGGTTAGGGACGGATTTTTTGATCAACAAATTTGATGAGGCCAACAATCGCCCGCAGATGCGTGAAGACTTATTGGCGGCTCTTGACGCGGAAAAACAGCAGATGCGAGCACAATATCTGCACGTATTCGATGCTGGCATCACTCAGTTGCTGGCAGAGTTGCAGGTTCACAGCGACCAGCGCTTTAAAATTCTTCGAGACGGCATTTAACATGCCGCGTTTTTCTTGAACACGATAGTTTGGCAGTACGATAGTATTTTTTCTGTGACGCGCTCAGAATAGCGCTCCCTTGTTCCCGGACAATCAAGCATGTCGCAGTTTATTAGCAATACCGCACTCAGTCGCATCCTGTTGCTGCTGATCGTTGCTGCAGGTGTGTTCTTTTTTATCGATTTTCTTGTCCCCGTTCTAGCTGCCTTGATCATCTGTTTCGCCAGCTGGCCTATTTTCGAACGCCTCAAAAAACGCTGTAATGGTAACTCGACAATCGCCTCCAGCCTTGCGTTGATGGCTATTGTATTGGGATTGATTGCACCGCTTGTGATGGCTATCTCCTATGCGCTGGAAGAGGCGCGAATTTTTATTGCCTGGTTGATCAATGCCAACGAATACGGTGCGGCAGTACCGGAGTGGATGCGTGCCTTGCCATGGGTCGGTGAGTCCTTGGCCGCACAATGGCAGATCTACCTGGGTGAGCCCCATCAATTGGGTCAATTGTTTAATCTGGTCAGTGATCAACAGATCGGCGGAATCTCACGTTGGTTACTCAACTTTGGCTGGACGGCTGCAGGGATGTTGTTGACTCTGCTGTTTATGCTGATAACCCTGTTCTTTTTGTATCGTGACGGCGAAAAACTGACTCTACAGCTCGATACCGTGGGCGAGCGTATTTTGCCTGCGCGTTGGAATCGCTTTTCGCGCGTGGTGCCGGCCACCGTCAGTGCGACTGTGGTAGGGATGACACTGGTCGCTATTGGTGAGGGCATTGTGCTCGGGATTGCCTACTGGATCGCCGGTGTACCATCGCCTGTGGCGTTTGGGGTGCTGACCGGTTTTATGGCTCTGATTCCAGGTGGAGCGCCCTTGGCGTTTTCTTTGATCTCCATTTATCTGGTGGGGACGGGAGATACAATTGCCGGCATCGGCTTGTTCGTCTGGGGCAGTGTTGAGCTGTTTATTGTGGACAAAACCATTCGACCTACATTGATCGGGGGGCCGGTCAAATTACCGTTCCTGCCAACCTTCTTTGGTTTGATAGGCGGCGTAAAAACCATGGGTGTTGTGGGTTTGTTTGTTGGGCCAGTGCTGATGGCGCTGCTGGTAGCTATCTGGCGAGAATGGCTGCGCGAAGATATCTGACAACACCGCTTCCGGGAGCAGGCTCGAATTTTGCAGTCTGCTGAGCGAGGCAACAGCATACGTTAAATAACGCAGTAGTTGCGCAAAACAACGCCCCATAATGGTGCGTTGTTTTGCCTTGCGCTCTATATTTGTGCGTTTGTTGTGTGTATCACCATCCTAAAACGAAAAGAAGCGTGCGCGTCTAACCGTGCAGCTGACCGGGAGAACTACCATGAAACTGATAGTGGCGATCATCAAACCCTTCAAAGCCGACGATGTGCGCGAAGCGCTGAGCGAGCTGGGCGTCAGCGGGATGACCCTGACAGAGGTTAAGGGGTTTGGACGACAAAAGGGGCATACCGAGCT
>JAUSPW010000380.1 GCA_030652635.1 Pseudohongiella sp.
CGCGGGTTCGAGCCCCGTCCGGTCCGCCATTATTTGTGCACAAAGCCCTCTTTAATCGAGGGCTTTTTTGTTTCTGCGGTTTATATCTATTGTTTCCGTGGCTATGACTGTCTTTGAACTGCCACCCACTGCCCCGCTTTCCCCATTAGCCGACCCGCTGCTGACTGCGCGTGGTGTGGACGTTTACATGCTGCGACTGGAGCAGGCCGATGCGGTCCTCAGCGGCAATAAACCTTTCAAACTGTTTCCCAATCTCGATGTTGCTCGCTCAATCGGGCAAGGTACAGTGCTCAGTTTTGGAGGCGCTTGGTCAAACCACATTCATGCCTTGGCAGAGGCGGGCAGGCGATTCGGGTTCAGGACAATAGGTGTCATTCGCGGCGACGATGGTATGCCCCTGACCAACACCCTGGTTTTTGCCAAATCCTGTGGTATGACACTGGTTCCTGTGAGCCGGCAAGATTATCGTCGTCGGCAAACGCAGGAGTACATAGAAGAGTTGCGGCACACACACGGTGACTTTTACCTGATTCCCGAGGGCGGCGGCAATCTTGAGGGCGTGGCTGGGTGCCAGAAGCTCGCGCAGGTGGTCCATCGCAGCCTTGAGGGCAGGCGCATTGACGAAATAGTGCTGGCATGTGGCACGGGCACTACGCTGGCAGGCTTGGTGTCCGGTTTGCACCAACAATTGGAAACTGCCAAGCCATTTGTCAGAGGTATTGCGGTGCTCAAAGGAGCTGGTTTTTTAAACGCAGACATCCGTGGCTGGCTTGATCGTTTAGGCACAAACATGGTCGCGGATAGCTGGACGTTGGAGACTGACTTTCATTGTGGTGGATATGGCCGTTGCCCACCCGCGCTAATACAGTTTATGAAGGAGTTTGAGTACACCCATGGGATCCTGTTGGATCCGGTTTATACCGGCAAACTCATGTATGCAGTGTATCAGCGTATCGAGTTGGGACTGTACAAACCGGGTGCACAGATACTGGTGATACATACCGGAGGTCTGCAAGGTCGTGCTCAAGGCTTATAGGGTGGAAAAAATTCCCACAAGGGTTTATGCTGGCCGCCTATTCATTGCAAACACGAGCTGTACCTCGGGTTCGTCGGGTGTGAAACGAGCGCTAAATGCAACTGTTCGCGAGCAGGGCAACTATCGTCGCAGTCTTGATGCTGTGGACGACCTTCAGTTTTGCAGATGACTCGGCAGACCCTGCCGTTGAGCTCACGGCTGCGTCAGCAAAACATCAGCCTGCTATATCCCTTGCAGTTGATTTTGATGCGACCCAACTTGATCATGCGGGAGCAGGCGATCAGTTTGCACTCGCGCTGCCAACCGCTGAAGGTTTGTTACAGCTGACTGCAATCGTGCGCGACGACGATACCTATGTTAACGGTGATCGCGTCTTGTATGCGGTGGCGGCACCCGGGCAGCCATCAAACATTTTGCCGCTGAATATTGTGATTACCATCGGTCAGCACAGCATTCTGGCAGACCTTATGCTGGCGGATCAGCGCTGGGTATTTGAAGGACTTCGACATAACGGTCGTGTGCAGGGGGTTTTGTCTAAAGTCGAGGAGTCATCACGCTCAGGGCATCTTCCGTCAGATTTTGTAGTGCCCGATGTGGTGACACCGGATGGACTTTCAAAAGCAGTTGTTAAGCCAACACCTTCTCCACTTGTCATGTCGTGGCAATACGACAGCCCCCATTTTGGTATCAATACGCCTGATCAAGCCCCGGCGCTATCGGGTGTGATGGCTTCATCAGTGTTGGAGATCAGCCAGTCTTTTGACCGATTTGCCGTTTTTGTGGGCGAGTCGGCGGAGATTGAGGTCACTGTAAAGTTTCGAAATACCGGCGCTCAGAGCCTGTCTCGTGTCAGTGCTGATATCTTTTTTATTTTGGAGGATACCGCGTTAATCAGTGCGCCGGCCTGCGCACAAACGCTGAGCAATACGGTCCCTCGACAGGCCATTTTGCGTTGCGAATTGCCCGGGCAATTGCTTGCCGGTGCCAGCCGTACCCTGAGTTATCGTGTGCGTATGCCGGCCAAATTGGCTCCCATGCGCCTGTGGAGCACGGTTTTATCAGGGGCTCTGCGCCATGATGCCTACCTGAACGTGGTTCAAAATGTGGCTGCGAATACCAATGAACAAGGCCTGAGTCGTTTTAATCAGTCCTTGTTGTCAGACGTGACCACCGATCGGTTGGGTAATGTTGTTATCGATGTCATGACACTTTTTACACCCGACACTGAAACACTGTATGGTGCCTCGACACCCACCAGAATCAATCAATTGATCAGTGTGACCAACCAGATTTATCGGGACAGCGGTGTGGGTATCACACTCAGACCCGTTCATCACGCACGTGTCGGGTATCCTGCCGCTAACACGGATATGTACAAACAGTTGGAGGACTTGAGCAGCAACAGGCATCCGGCATTCAAGCATGTCCCGGCGCTAAGGCAACAATTTGGTGCGGATCTGGTGGTATTGTTCAGACCGCTGGATGCGCAATCTGACCTCTGTGGCCTTGCCAATCTGGGCGGGTATCAGACAATGGGGGATATGCTGTCATTTAATGAGCGTGACAATGCATATGCACTGGTTGCTATTGATTGTCCAATGAACTCTGCATTGGCTCATGAGGTAGGTCACAATATGGGGCTTACACACTCCCTCCGCGAAGATGGTGGCGGGGGGACGTTACCTTATGCTACTGGCTACGGCGTTGACAGCCAGTTTGTGACAGTGATGGCAACGCCGTCGCGATTTGGAAATGCCGCCAGGGTGCCACGATTTTCAGATCCGAGCGCGCGGTGTGAAACTTTGCCTTGTGGTGTTGATCATACCGATAGCGCCTATGGCGCCGATGCAGTACGTGCGCTGAATCTGGTGAAGTATCAAATCGCATCGTATATGCCGACTCAGGTGCCCATGATGCCTGGTCGTAGAGTGGGTAGAATTGATGGTGCAGACAGCTCCGCCCGCATTGCCTTGTCGGTATCAACAGACAAGGGGCTAAGCTTTGCGCAGTCGGTAAAATCTGGACAAACCATGGATATTACGGCTGAATTTTATGTTGAGCCTGCGCACATCGGCAAGCGTGGTCAGTTTCATGTACTGGCAGATTTGAGTGCTGCCGGTTTGGGTATGATTCAGCTGAACGATCAAGGTGAAACATTCAATTGGGATGGTAGCGTAGCTGATCTGAAAGCGTTCAGTTCAGACCTGGTTCTTAAACCCATCGAGTACTTACGCATTTTGACTGACTTTCAACCCATCCCGGAAATTCAGGGACACCCGCTGGTATTATTTTTGGGTTATCAATTACCTGAAACAGGCGAACTTGTTTACACAACCGATCCCTTGGTTGTCGACATTGGTTCAGCACCCTGACAGACAGCTGATCTTCAAAACCGCGTGATATACTCGCCCGGGTCAACCGCGCTGTTGCGCGTTGTGTCTGGCAAAAAGCTTCCTGCGGATGGATATACAAAGCATGGCTAAATTTACACAGATAGGGCTTGTGGGGCGACCCGGTCATGGCGGTGTTGTCGAAACGCTTGAACGTCTGATCAGATTTTTAAAGTCTCGCGACGTCCGTATTGTGCTTGAAAAAGGCACGGCAACACTTGTTCCACATGATGACTTTCCCGTTTTTGATCGACATGAACTCGGATCAAAGTGCGATCTTGTGATTGTTGTCGGTGGGGACGGCAGTATGCTCAATGCTGCCCGTGCGCTTGTTGATCACAATGTGCCTGTGTTAGGGGTTAACCGCGGACGGCTTGGATTTCTTACTGATATTCTGCCGGACGAAATTGAAACCTCACTCGCTGAGGTGCTCAATGGTGCATACCGGGAAGAGGCAAGATACATGCTGGAGTTCAGTGTGTTGCGCAACGGACAGCTGCTCCCCGGCGGGACGGCATTAAATGATGTGGTGCTTCACCCAGGCACTGCGGCGCAGATGATTGAGTTTGAACTGTTTATCAATGATCAGTTTGTCAATTCGCAACAATCTGACGGATTGATCGTGGCAACGCCTACCGGATCTACCGCGTATTCAATGTCTGCAGGCGGCCCGATCATGCATCCGGGCTTGAATGCCCTGGTGCTGGTACCGATGTATCCGCACACCCTGAGCAGTCGTCCCGTAGTGGTGGATGCCGGCAGTATCATTCGCCTTGAAATTGTAAAACAACGGGCTTTTTCTCCGCTGGTCAGTTGCGACGGTCAGGTACGTTTTTACACGGAACCGGGTGACAGCATCATCATCCATAAGAAACAGGAACCCTTGCGGCTGATTCACCCGCTGGACTACAACTATTACGAAGTCTGCCGCAGCAAGCTGGGATGGGGCAATCGATTGGTCCGTGACGATGTATAGAGCGTTGACCGTACCTGAGCAACAGGATCTCAGGCCATTCATAGCGGTCTTGCGCGCCTACGCCTTACCTCATCACGTGACGGAAGAAAGTGGCACATTGGTGGTATGGGCGCCTGATCAAATTCAAGCGGAATTGATTGTGTCGGCATACAAACGCTGGCAGCAAGGCGAATTGAGCGTACCTGCCGCGCCTGCAAAATCTCAGCCTGCCTTGTTGCCAGTTAAATCCGTTTTGCAGGGTTTTGTAGGTGCGTTGTGGCTGGCGCCTGTTACCGTGCTGTTGATCATTGCGTGTGTGCTGGTAGCCGTGATCAGCAATATGGGTGCTGATGTCATGGCTGTCAGAGGCCTGTTTTTCCCTGAAATTGCTTCAGATAATCTGTTTCCAGCTGCCGCGTTGGTAGGGGGGCTGAATTCTGTAAACGACTGGTTGCGTACACTCACGCCTGCATTACTGCACTTTGGGCCGGTTCACCTGATATTCAACATGCTTTGGTTGTGGTTTTTCGGCCGCATGATGGAACCCGTACTGGGCATCAAGTCGTATATATTTATTATTATTGTCATGGCGTTCAGCGCTAATGTTTTACAGTACCTTTGGTCTGGCACCTCAAATTTTGGTGGTATGTCTGGTGTGGTTTACGGGCAACTGGGATTTATCTGGATGTGGCAAACGCTGCGAACCGGGTCCTCTCTGCGTCTGCCACTGCCCATGATCATGGTGTTTCTGGTGTCCTTAGTGTTAATGGAAGTGCTGGCTTCATCAATGATCGCCAGCGCGGCGCATCTGGGTGGGTTGTTATCCGGCATGTTATGCGGACTGACAATGGCCGCCCTGTCTACATGGTTTAAGAAAGGAGGGCAAAATGTCAGATAAACAGATTGAGTCATTGGAGGATATCCTCGCCATGATGAATCCCGAAGTGCATATGAATCTTAAAACGGCCGTTGAGCTTGGGCGCTGGCAAGATGGTCGAAAACTCAGTGCGGAACAGCTGGAATACTGTCTGCAAGCCATTATTGCTTATGAGCAGCAGCACCTGCCGGAAAACCTGCGGGTGGGATACATCGATCGCAGCGGATTAAAAAAGACGCAGTGTGATGACCATGATCACAGTCATGATCCAGCGCGTGTTGATCCCCTAAAAATAGTGACTCATTAGGTCAAGGCGATACTGACCAAGGGTATCAACTGAAACATAACAGCAAGAGAATTTTTACATGCAGGTATTGGCGCAGGGCACTGTCCGTAAACTCCACTCCCGGTTGGAATCCCCGGTTCGGTATCAGCTGCCCTTAGGTGATTCCCTGACCTCGTTAAATGAGTTGTTGGGAACAGGCCTGCGCCTCAGGTATACCGGCAAAATTAACTGTGTGCATTGTGGTCGAGTGAGCAGCAAGAGTTTTAATCAGGGGTATTGTTATCCTTGTTTCCAGTCGTTGGCCCAGTGCGACAGTTGTATTATCCATCCCGAAAAGTGTCATTTTGAACTGGGCACCTGCCGGGAACCGGCCTGGGGTGAAGAGTTCTGCATGCAGGATCATATTGTATACCTGGCAAATTCTTCGGGAATCAAGGTGGGTATCACGCGCGCCACCCAGGTCCCTACACGTTGGATAGATCAGGGTGCCATACAGGCTTTGCCCATTATCCGGGTGCGCTCACGACTGCAAAGTGGTTCGCTTGAAGTGATGTTTCGCCAGCATGTGGCTGATAAGACCAATTGGCGCGATATGTTGCGTGAAGGTGATCAGGTGGTTGATCTTAAAGCCGAGCGAGATCATCTGCTGGCCATTTGCGATCATGACATCAAAGACATGGTGCAACGATTCGGGTTTCATGCCATCAGCGTGCTCAGTGGCATCGATCCCATCAATATTGTTTATCCGGTTCAGGGCTATCCTGCCAAGATCGAATCGTTTAATTTTGACAAAACTGCATTGGTTGAAGGGACGCTGCTTGGGATCAAGGGCCAGTACCTGATGTTTGATACCGGTGTTATCAATATGCGTCGCTTCAGTGGATATGATGTTGAAATCAGTCAGATTTGAATCCATCTCCCAAGTGATCGCCACTTAAAAATATACGAGAGTTATCATGCGAGACGCGCAAGCAAAAACCATCTATTTAAAAGACTATCAACTGCCGGCTTTTGTGATCGAGCTGACGGAACTGCATTTTGAGTTGGGCGAAACTGCTTCACATGTGCGCTCGCGCTTACACATGCGCAGAAACCCGGAATTACTGGGTAACCAGCAGGACTTTTTGCGCCTGGATGGCCAGGATATGCAACTGGTCTGGGTGAAGCTCAACGACCAGACCTTGTCTGAGCAGCATTTTGACATTGATGAAGAATCGCTGACCATTCGTGGTTTGAGTACCTTATTGGGCGACAGTATCGACAGCGGGTTTGTGCTGGAATGTGAAACGCTGATCAAACCGCAGGAAAATACCAGCCTGGAAGGCTTGTACAAGTCCCAGAAAATGTTCTGCACGCAGTGTGAAGCAGAAGGATTTCGCAAAATTACCTATTACCTCGACCGCCCGGATGTCATGGCAAAATTTGTGACCACCATTGTGGCTGAAAAACAGCGCTACCCGGTGCTGTTGTCGAATGGCAACAATATTGCCAGTGGTGATCTGGAAGATGGTCGTCACTGGGCCACTTGGGAGGATCCATTCCGTAAACCCTGTTACCTGTTTGCTTTGGTGGCAGGTGATCTGAAATATATTGAAGATCACTTTGAGACCTGCTCAGGACGCGACATCACTTTGCGTATATTTGTTGAGGACAAAGATCTCGATAAATGTGATCACGCCATGCTTTCTCTGAAAAACGCCATGCGCTGGGATGAGCAGGTGTACGGGCGTGAATACGATCTTGATATTTTTATGATCGTTGCGGTTGATGACTTCAATATGGGCGCCATGGA
>JAUSPW010000381.1 GCA_030652635.1 Pseudohongiella sp.
ATGAAGCGCCGCGTGCTGATCGCCAAAGCCTTGTCGCACCAGCCCAAAGTACTGTTTCTGGACGAACCAACAGCCGGTGTGGATGTCGAATTGCGGCGCGATATGTGGCAGATGATCCGCGAGCTCAAAAACGACGGAGTCACCATTATTTTGACCACTCACTACATCGAAGAAGCCGAAGACATGGCCGATCGGGTGGGGGTCATTAACAAGGGTCGCATCGTCTTGGTGGAAGAAAAAGCTGAACTGATGAAAAAGCTGGGTAAACGGGAACTGGTGCTGGAACTCCCCTCTCCCCTGTCAAGCTTGCCCGCGACGATTCAGATTGATGGATTGGTACTCAGCCCGGATGGCAACAAACTCACTTATACCTATGACACACGCAGCGACTACGGCGAGATTGGTCGTGTGATGCGCACCTTGTACGAACATGGCATTGAGTTTCGGGACTTGCATACCTCTCAAAGCTCATTGGAAGACATTTTTGTCAGCCTGGTGTCAGGCAACGATGCCAACACAGATGCATCCTCGGGAGACGCAAAATGAATATCCAGGCAATCAAAGCGATTTATGGATTTGAAATTCACCGTACCTTGCGTACCTGGAAACAAAGTATCGTCTCGCCGGTGTTATCAACCTCGCTTTATTTTATTGTGTTCGGCTCAGCCATCGGTTCACGCATGATGGACATTGATGGTGTCAGTTATGCCGCGTTTATTGTGCCAGGTCTGATTCTGCTCACCATTCTGGTGGAAAGCATCAACAATGCAGCGTTTGGGATTTACATGCCCCGTTTCACTGGCACTATTTACGAGATTCTGGCGGCGCCCATTTCAGCATTTGAAATTGTCATTGCCTATGTCGGCGCAGCAGCCACCAAATCGGTGGTGCTGGGCTTGATAATCTTGCTGACTGCCCGTTTTTTTGTCGATTTCTCCATCGTATATCCCCTGTGGATGCTGGCGTTTCTGGTACTGATCTCGGTGACCTTCTGCCTGTTCGGATTTATTCTGGGTGTGTGGGCAGACGGGTTCGAACGCCTGCAGATTGTCCCCATGATGGTGGTAATGCCGCTGACCTTTCTGGGCGGCAGCTTC
>JAUSPW010000396.1 GCA_030652635.1 Pseudohongiella sp.
GGCGTTAATGTCAGTCCAGCGGCAGCCTTCTGGCAAAGGGTGCTTTTTTAACGTTCCCGCTTCGGTATTTTCATGCACCATTTTAATAAACAGCAGCAGCACTAGCTCGGTGACATAATCGCTGTAGTTAATCCCGTCGTCACGCAATACGTCACACAGGTTCCAGAGTTTTTGTACGATGTCGTTATTGGTCATAGTTGTCTCTTCGGTAAATTCTTATGTGTAGGGTGATCTCAGGCGCTTTTTGGTGACCAAATGGCATCGCTAAGTTCATCCAATACGGTATCCAGTAGATTGCCAAGCACTTTGTCTAGTTGCTTGGCTCCGCCTTGCTCGGCAAAGCGGTTGTTTACAAAGTCACGGTCAATGATGACTTCGTGTATGAGTTGTTTTGCCAAGCGTTCGAGCCATTTGCGTTGGGCGGGTAGCCAGCTATGGCTTTGGTAGATGCGCTGCATGGCTTGAGCGACCCGTTGCTCGAAAGGAATCAGTGGCTCGCCTATGGCAGCCCTGCGGATATGGCCGATGATACTGGCGGCGATGTCCTGATTGGTTTGGTTGCGTATGGCGCTTTGTAGTTTGGCTTCAGAGTACCCAGCACCATCAAGCAGCAGCTTAATCTCTTTTAACTGCTCACGGGTTAAGTCTCGTGGCTTGGTTACCACGACTAACAACGCGGCGTTTTGGTTAAGCTGCATCTTAATGAACTGGTTGAAGCTGACCAGATAATCTTCCGGTTTGTGGTGTAAGCCGTAGCTTTGGATGCGTTCCCGGATTTCGTCATGGTGTTCGGAAATCACCGGTTGACGTTCATTGCCCAGTAGCTGGTTCACTTCGTTTAATTGGTCTAGTAGGCCGCTGTGGCGAGTGATAAAGGCAGCTGCTTGTTTGGGGCCCAAATCATGTAGGTGTTTATGCAGATTTTTTGGCTCCACTCCCCACAAGTCTTGTAGCTCATACAGCTTTTGCCTGATCGCCGGTTTATTTGCTGCTTTTTTCTCGGCTTTACGCAGCACTCGCATGATTTTTTGGCTGAGCTGGCTGAGAACAACATCCGCATGAGTTTGTTCCGGTGTATCTCCGGCGGCATTGAGTGCCCGCTCCAGTCGCTCAGGCGTGGTGATTTCTTCCACTAATTGCTTAAGCGTGATGCTCGGGTCTTTCACAAGTGGCTTCATGGTGTTTACATCCGCAAGTGCTGCGTAAATATCCACAGGGTCATAGATGCGGAACACGGTTTTTCCGATTTCATCGCAGCGGCGTGTCGCGCGACCAATCATTTGCTCGTACAAAATCCGCGATTTCACCCGGCGCATAAACACCAGATTGCAGATCTTAGGCACGTCAATGCCAGTGGTAAGCAGATCGACGGTAAGGGCAATGTTCGGGTAGCGTTCGTTTTTATACTGACGAATCAGTTGCTCCACCTTATCGCTCTGGCCTGTGATTTTTGCTAAGGCTGCTTGATTGTATTCACCGTTGTAGAGCTCCTTGAAGGCATCATCCAATAAGCGTTTGACCATGTCGGCATGTAGGTCGGTAGCGCAGAAAATTAAAGTCTTCTCTTCGCCAAAAGGATCGATTTCCTGAACCAATTGCTGGCATATCACGCGGTTGAAGTTTTCGTTTATGACCCGTCGGTTAAACGCGTCTACTTCAAAATTCAGTTCATCATCCAGCTCCGCACTCTGTACTTCGCCCGTTTGGGTGTTGATGGCACTGACCTTTTCGCCTTTGGCAAAAGTAATGCCGTTTTGAGTAAGCAGTGTTTCGTAGCGAATGGGGGGCTCGTGGTCAATCAGCCAATCATCTGCTACGGCTTCCCGGTAAGAGTAGGTATAGACTGGTTTACCAAAAATGTCGCTGGTGTGTTTTGCTGGAGTCGCGGTCAAGCCGATTTTTACTGCATCGAAATACTCCAGCACACGACGATAGCTGGAGAGATACTGACTTGCATCACGGGTTGCCATTTCGCCATCGGTCATTTCTTGATCCAGGGTGTAACCTCTGTGAGCTTCGTCGACAATGATGCAGTCGAATTGGTCTACTGGCGGTGGGTTGTCGCTCATAAAGATGCGTTTCACCATAGCTTGCACTGTGGCGACCTGAATACGGGTTTCTGCTTCAGCTGCCATGTCACCGAGTTCAGCTACATTGTAGATTTTGGATAAGGTGTGGTTTTGCTCAAGTGGTGCTTCGTTAAAGGTGTCAATCGCTTGCTGACCTAGCGCTGAGCGATCGACAAGAAACAAAATACGTTTAAAACGCTCTGCCTTCAGGAATCGATACATTAAACCAACGACAGTGCGGGTTTTACCTGTTCCGGTTGCCATGGCTAGGAGCGCTACGCGCACTTCGCGGGCTAATGTTTTTTCGACTGCGATGATGGCTTGCTGTTGATAATCACGCAGTTTCAGATAACCAAAAGGCTCAGTTTTGAGCTTCTCTTGGGCTGCTTCCCTACTGCGCCTAAGTAGATCAAGCAACCCTTCGGATGTGTGAAAACTGGGTAATGCTCGCTTAATGTTTGACGGGTTGCGCACATCACGAAACCAGATGCCGGATTGTTCTGCTAGTTGTGGCACATAGGGGCGTCCATTGCAGGAGTATACGAATGGAATTTTATAGTGGTTGCCATTTTCATCCGGCCATGCGCTCGACGTTCCTCCCAGCTCCCAAGCCCCACCCATTGAAGCTGTTACGTTAAATCCTTTGCTGTAACGCTCAGCCTGAGGAATTTTTCCCGCGACGTTTATGTTTTCTTTCTTTGCTTCGACTACGGCTATTGGTGTGAGGCCAGCAAATAAAACGTAATCCGCTCTACCTTTCTTTCCTTTGTATTCCGTAGGCCATTCGGCAATGGCAACGTTTTTTCCCTTTACTGGCCTTGTGCCATTTTGGAAGGTAAGGGCTTCGCTATCAGCTTGCCAGCCAGCTTCTGTTAATTGCTGATCAATCAGAATGCGGGTCAAGGCTTCATCTAACACAATGTACTGTGTTGCTGCCTGAGTTTTGCTATTCAATTGTTGGCGCCGCGATGCCTGCGCTTTTTCATCCTGAGCAGCCAGCTGGGCCTGCAGTTTCTTGATTGTGTCTTCGTAGTCTTGCTGCTGCAGATTCAATGCTTGCTCGTGAGCTGTAGCTTGCTCAGCCAACGCGCGTGACTCCTCATCCATGGCGTGAGCGAGTGCCTCATATTCGACCTTTTCTTTGGTTATGAGCTCATTTAGCAGCTGACTCGACCCGAGTTCGAGATTGGCTTGCTGTAATTCGTTTTTGAGTTGAGTGATTTCACTTTGCAATTTGCGGAGCTGTTCACTGGGGTCCGCAGGTGGAATAAAGGGGCCGGGTTTGAACTCGGTCCCGGCTTTCCCAAACGACTGGTGAAACCAAATCGCTAGCTTTCGTGCGACGATCAAGCCACTAATGGCTTCTTTGTGCAGAGTTTTGAATTGATGTGTGGCCTTATTGCCCTCCACTCGAAGTGTATGGAAAAGCTCTCTTACTACCGGCTCTAACTTCAATTCTCGGTTTATCTTGTAGAGCAAGTCGGCCTGCGTAGTTTGTTCATCGAAGGGAACTCCCGTCAATGCAGCAATGTGCTGGGCCAGAGCTTCCCCGAGTTGACGAAGCTTAATCAAAGTGGTGTTTGGATCGCTTACAAAAGCCCGTTCCGCAGATAAAGCAAGTTCCACGAAGAGTGAATCATGCTCTTCGAGAAATCCAAAATTTGTAAGCTGACCGGACAGATTCATGTTGCAAGCTCGCTTACTTCGATCGATTAGTACTCTATATTTAGTGTTGCGACTCGGTCTTTATTTGCCCGGCAAGTGAACGAGCGTAATTGGACTATAGCATTCAATTTCACGCCTAAAATCCTCATTATTGTAGTAGGCTTTTTCGCGGCAAATATTTACGCTTTGATCTAGTAGAATTAATCGTAAGTCTAGTCAAAACATATAAGTCAAACAGCCAGCAAATGCAATTGCCCAAATCGGCGAGTGGAGTGTTGGTATATCAAAACTCGTTCACCGGGCCCAATGGACAACCCCTTGTCACTATCTCCCCTAAACTTCCCCAGAACCCCGCCGACATAACGACAAATCCCCAGCACAGGGCTATAATGCCGCCCGCGCTCGGGACACATTGGAGTTGCACGCGA
>JAUSPW010000043.1 GCA_030652635.1 Pseudohongiella sp.
ACACCTTTCCGCCGCATTTCACCAGTATCTGCCGCTACATGGAAGCCAACCCCGCGATCAGTCATGTCGCCTTGGAAAATCATCTGATTGGAATCAGCCGTGAACAGATCAGTGCCTGGTTAATGCAAGCCTGGAACATGCCCGAGGAGGTCTGTATTGCCTTGCGTTACCAGCAGGACGGCACCTATCAGGGGCCACACGCGGTGTATGCCAACCTGATTTACCTGTCCATGAGACTGCTTCGCCAGCACGGTATTGGCGATGCCCCGCCCGAGCCAATCAGTAGCGACCTCTATCAACGGCTTGGCCTTGACGCTGTGAAATGCGAAGAAGCCATTCAGAAACTGGTGAACTCGGCGGACGTACGATCAATTGCAGACCAAATGGCTCATTAATGCGTCCTCCCATCGACGTTTGGCATGACCTTCGGGCGCAACTTCGGGTTTTAGTCAATAAATCCGATCAGTGGCTTGCGCGCACCTTTCCGGTTGCGTACGCCCGAGCGCCGGCTTTTATTCTGCTGACGCGGGCCAACAAACCCATCGGAACCTACTTGCTGTTATGGCCTACGCTGTCAGCTCTCTGGCTGGCAGCGGGGGGATGGCCAGATTGGCACCTGATCCTGATTTTTGCGTTGGGCACCTGGTTGATGCGATCGGCGGGCTGCTGTATCAACGATTTTGCTGATGCGGCGGTGGATGGTCAGGTGAAACGGACAGAAGGTCGGGCCATCGTAACGGGACAGGTGTCGCGACAGGAGGCGTTTTTTTGTTTTGTGGTGCTGTGTTTGCTTTCCGCGGTCTTGCTACTGTTCCTGAATACCATGACGATGCTGCTGTCCCTGGGCGCCGTGGCGTTAACATTTTTGTATCCCTTCATGAAGCGCTACACCCATTTGCCTCAGGTTGTACTGGGTATGGCGTTCTCTTGGGGTATTCTGATGGCCTTTACCGCACAGACTGAAACGTTGCCGGCGATTGCCTGGGTTCTGTATGTCGCTAACTGCCTTTGGACGGTAGCCTACGATACCCAATACGCCATGGTGGACCGTGAGTACGACCTGCAGATCGGCGTCAAGTCGACCGCCATTCTGTTTGGTGACGCCGACAAAGTCATGATTGGTATGCTGCAGGGCATGTTTGTTTTGGCGCTGTTGTTGGTTGGCCGCTCTTTAGGGCTGAATCTCTGGTACTACCTTGGCGTATTTGCCGCCAGCTTCTTGCTTGTTTATCAGCAATTGCTGATCCGCGATCGTCAACCCGATGCCTGTTTCAGGGCGTTCCTCAATAATCACTGGGTAGGTCTGGCCGTGTTTGTAGGCGTGGTCCTTGGGGTCTAAGGCCAGACTCACATCAGGACGCGGCAATATGCCACATGGCTCACACCGGATGGCAGGATTAGACTACAACTGAGTTGATCAATCATGGTGACGCGTGTCATGCAAAAATTTAGACTAATCAATCCTGACGCTACCAATCGCATTGAAAAAGGCATTGTTGTGGGCTGGGCTGTGCTCGTTTTTATTGTGATATTGGTCGCTGCCGCGTTGACCCGTTTTATCGTCGGCGATATTTCGGCGCAAGAGTTTGTAACCGAGGAGTTTGCGCGCAATGCTGGTAGTGCCGGCATCAACGCCGATCAATTTACGTTTACTGACTCATGGGTACGTGCAACCCCGCCCGGCGCAATGACCGCGGCAGCCTACGTTGATATTCGAAATCTCGGCAACGATGATGTGTTACTGGCTGCGCGCTCCGACAAAGCGCGTCATGTTGAGATTCATACTACCCGGGAGCAATCCGGGATGATGCGGATGTCACGTCTGGACGCGCTGCCCGTTCCCGCTGACAGCGTTGTGCAGCTGGCTTCCGGTGGACACCACCTTATGTTTATTGATATTCCAGCGGCGTTTGTTCCGGGCGAGTCAGTGATTGTCACACTGGTGTTTGCAAACGCCGGCGTCCGGGATGTTTTGTTTACTGTAAGGGATGTCCGTTGAGCACCGTATCAAAGTTACTGATTGTTATTGTTTTTTTGGTGGTTGGCAGTGTTGGGGCCATGACTGCCAGACAGGTATTTGTCGTTGAAGAACCGACTGACATGCCAGTACCGGAGATCAATGGATTTGTACTCCAACAACCACGGGTACTGCCAGAGTTTGCATTGCTGGACGGTCACGCGCGAGCTTTTGCACGCTCAGATTTTGAGGGTACCTGGTCATTCCTGTATTTCGGATTTACCTACTGTCCTGATATTTGTCCTACGGCGATGGTTGAAATGGCAAAACTGAAAGACCTGCTTGCAGCGTCTCGTCCGGACGTTGCGGCTGAATACTATCTGGTATCTGTTGATCCACAGCGCGACACGCCGGAGCGCATTCAAGAGTATGTGACCTATTTTGATGACAGCTTCAAGGGTTTGACCGGCGACTTGCTTGAGATTGGCAAGCTCGCACAAACCGCGTCGGTCATCCATGTGATCGAACCCTCAGCAGATGGAGCGAGTTACGAAGTGGGCCACTCCTCAACCCTGACCTTGCTGGATCCACAAGGTAATATTCGGGCGATCTTCAAGGAACCCCTGAGAGCCTCAGTGCTGGCAAGCGATATTGATCGGGTGCTGACCTATGTCGAGCGTGTTTCCAACGAGATTTAAAGCAACACCCTGCCCGGAATTTAGTCAGGTTAGATTTCTTTCCTGAGGCAAATCACTCAGATATTCAACAAACTCCACCTCAAACCCATCGGGGTCGATGAAGTAAATATTTCGCCTGAACGGCTCGTCCGCACCTAGGTTACACGGCTCAAAACCGGCATGGTGCAGCCGATAGACCAGCGCGTCCATATTGGAGATCTCGAAGGCGATATGAGCCAACCCGATGGTATTGCTGGTCAACACCCTGTTTTCCCCAGAGCCGTTGTCACTGATCGCGAGGTACGAGTAATCATCCCCAAAATGGATCCATTGTCGAGGCGAGCCATACCAATCTCCAGCGCCTTTCCTGAGAACAGACCAGTGCGGCATCGCTGCCTGATAAAAAGTCAGGGCTCTTGTCAGATCTTTTACAAATATATTCACATGTTCAAACCTTACCATGTCGAACTCTCCTCAAATTGAATAACCGGATGTTGAAAAATGTCGAAAGCATGCTAAAACCTGAACCATGGTTCAGGTAAAGCAGTGTCATCAAGATTTTTTGAGGAGTCTGAATATGGATCGACAGCATCTTTCGCCGGGACAGATCGCGGCGCGGACAGGTCTTGCTGTGTCAGCGTTACACTTTTATGAGCGGAAAGGGCTGATCGCCAGCAGTCGTAACACGGGCAATCAACGGCGTTATGGCACAGACGTCATCCGACGGGTGTCCGTCATCAAAGCGGCTCAACAGCTTGGGGTTAGTCTCGCAGAAATTCAGCAGGCATTTGAGACGCTACCCAGACACAAGGCACCCAACAAACGTGATTGGGAGCAACTTGCACAGCGTTGGCATTACCAACTTGAACAACGCATAAGGAAACTTCAGGTGCTTAAGGAATCTCTGACGGGCTGTATCGGATGCGGATGTTTGTCCATGGAAACCTGCCCGCTTTACAACCCGGGAGACATTCTTGGAAAGAGTAATGTGGGCCCCGTCATTCTGGACGCGATGACAGAATAAATTTCAAGCGGGTATAAACGTTAACGCAGCACCATTGCTGCAATACCGCAGCCCGGTGGGCTGTGGACCATCATTAAAAATATGACCGTGGTGACCATCACAACGTGCGCACCGGTATTCCACGGGCGCCCTGAACGCATAAATCATTTTTCGTGTTATGACATGTTCGTGGATAACGTCCCAATAACTTGGCCACCCAGTGCGGCTATCGTATTTCCACTCGGATTTAAATAACGGCAGGTCACAGCCCGCGCAAACATAAATGCCTGCCCGGTATTCATGGTTCAGCTGGCTAGTGCCGGCATATTCGGTTTCAGAGTAGCGCAGCACCGCATATTGCTCGGGCGTCAACCGCGCGCGCCATTGTTCATCGGTGAGGCGGAGTTTGTCGATTGGAGGGGTATCGTTGGCAAACACGCGCCCAACCCCGCTGGTCAGCAACAAGCCTGTTGATGCGGCACACGAAATAAAACGTCTTCGGTTCATTACAGCGCCTCCTTTTACAGTTTTGTGTTGGGGTCGGAGGGATGAAAAATTGATGCCTCCGACCCCAACTCAAAAAA
>JAUSPW010000404.1 GCA_030652635.1 Pseudohongiella sp.
GTCTCGATCAATCCGGTAGCACCATTACCCGTTCAACGACGATTTACGGTCGCGGGTATTTTCCGGGTCGGCACGCAGGAGCTGGATGAACAACTGGTGATGATCGCCTTGCCAGATGCGCAGGCTTTGTATCGCCAGCCCGACAGTTACGACGGGCTGCGGCTGCGCACCAGTGATGTGTTGGCGGTCAACCAGTTGCGCGCTGCCATAGAACAGGAATTGCCACAGGGTTTCTATGTGGAAACCTGGACACAATGGTTCGGCGCGATTTACGAGAATATCCGTTTATCACGCACCATCGTTGGATTTTTGTTGTGGCTGCTGGTGGCGGTTGCTGCCTTTAATTTGGTGGTCAGCCTGGTCATGATTGTGCGCGACAAGCGTTCAGACATTGCGATTCTGCGAACCATGGGTGCTTCGCCCGGTATGATTGGCCGGATTTTTGTGCTGCAAGGCTGTCTGATTGGTTTGATGGGCGCTGGACTGGGTCTAGTGCTGGGGTCCGTGCTAGCACTGAACATCAGTGCGCTGTATCGCTGGCTGGAAAGCACAACAGGTACGCAACTGCTCAGCGCAGACGTCTATCCTGTGGATTTTTTGCCATCACAATTGCTCTGGTCAGACCTGGGTTGGGTCAGTTCAGGTGTATTACTGCTGTGTTTGCTGGCCAGTCTGTATCCTGCCTGGCGTGCGGCGCGCGTCCTGCCTGCCGAAGCCCTTCGCGCCGACTGATGATCACAAGAGCTGGCTTTTTTCCGGCAGCTCACTGGATTCCCTCCTATAAAGCATAAGCATCTACCGGCGTGCGGTGATGCCATATCTTGAGTCAGGGTGGAGTCTGAATGCGTTTGCAGCTGCTGACCGTTTGTTGCGGCATCGCACTTCACAGTCGCATGAGCCGAGTGCCGCTGCTGTTGATGGATAATTTCCAGTCTGCCAGTGTGCTTGCCGGTGTGTTATGTGTAACAGCGCTCATGCTGGCCTTCGTACTGGCATACCTACAGCCTTTCGTACAGTCATGGTATCCGAAAAAACTGTCTGCATGCTGCCGGGTCATGCTGGCGCTGTTCAGTTATGGCCTGTTGTTGATGGCCGGGTTTTGCTGGGCCATGATGCTGGCGCAGAAGCAGCTACACCACCGATTGCCCTTGGCGCTGGAAGGTCAAGACTTCTGGGTGATCGGACAGGTTGCGAGTCTGGTGCGCGGGCAGACCGATGCCGACACTGCGGTGGATGCCGGTTTTGGCAATCGACGCACCCGCCAATTCGAGTTTGACCTTGAGTCTGCTTGTCTGCGCCTGAAACCTGAGCTGTGCGCAGCGGATAAGCCATTAATGAAAGGCATGCGTGTCACCCTGAGCGACTACGGTGCTCTGCCGATTCAGGCAGGTCAACGTTGGCAGCTGCGTGTGCGTGTGAACCGGCCTCACAGCTTTTCCAATCCTGGTGTGTATGATTTTGAAGCGAGTCAATTCCAGCGCGGCATCATGGCGCGTGGCTATATTCGAGAGACGACGTTTAATCAGGCTTTGCCACCGGCGCGCTGGAGCATAAATGCCTGGCGAGCCGCGCTGGCCAGTCAGATTGATAACGCAGGTGGGCAATCGAAACAGCAACTTAATCACCCCGGGCTGCTCAAAGCCTTGGTTATTGGTGACCGCGAGGGTGTCAGCGATCAGCAGTGGGCGTTGTTTACCAGCACCGGCACCAATCATCTGGTGGTGATCTCAGGTCTGCATGTCGGGTTTATTGCATTGTGTGCGTGGACGCTGGTCAATGGTTTGGTGCGAGTGAGCCCCGCGCTGATGCTGATGCTGCCCGCACAGCAGTGGGCGGCAATGGCCGCCATACTGGCAGCGCTTTGTTACAGCGTGATGGCCGGTTTTTCATTGCCTACACAGCGTGCTGTGATCATGATCACGGTGTTTATGGGGAGTCGATTGCTGGGTTTGGCGGTAGCGCCCGCGGATGCGCTGTTGCTGGCCGCGCTACTGGTATTGCTGCTGGATCCGATGGCAGTTACCCAGGCTGGTTTCTGGTTATCCTTTGGCGCGGTTGCCTCGTTGTTTTTTGCGTTTGCGGCGCACGGTCGCAATCGTTTGCGCGCGTCGTCATTGCGCTACCGCGTGGGCAGTGCGTGGCAGCGCTGGGTTCAGCCACAATGGGTAGTCAGTGTGGGCCTGTTATTGCCATTGATTGTTTGGACAGGGCAAGTCTCGGTGATTTCGCCGCTGGCCAATGTGCTGGCGATTCCTCTGGTCAGTTTGTTGGTAGTGCCGCTTGCCTTGATCGGCTCCATTGCCTTGTTGATGGGGGTGCCCGGGTCTGACTACCTGCTGATCTTAGCCGACAAAGTGTTGGTCATGTTATTGGGCTTTCTGAGCTGGCTGATCAGTTGGTCACCCGGCAACTGGCGCCCGGCAATGCCGGATTTTGACGTCATGGTACTCATGGCAATTGCCAGTGTGATGTTGTTGGCACCACGCGGATTACTTCCGCGCTACTTAGCGTTGCTGCTGTTTTTACCGCTACTGCGCCCGCCTGACCCGGAACGTCCTGCGCCGGGGATAGTGTGGGTGCGCTTTCTGGATGTGGGGCAGGGGCTTGCTGTTGCGGTGCATACCCTTGGGCACACGCTGCTGTTTGATACTGGCCCGACGCTGGGTCCGGATTATGATGCTGGCAAAGCAGTACTGTTACCGTATTTACGGTGGAGCCGTATTGCGCATCTGGACACCGTAATCGTCAGTCATTGGCACGCCGATCACAGTGGAGGACTTCAATCGCTGGCAAGTGAGATACCAATCGACACTTTTTTGAGCGGACAGGGCGGATCTGCAGACAACGCTGCACAAGCACCTTCATCAGCGGATCATGTGCAGAACTGCGAGTCTGGCCAGCAATGGCAGTGGGATGCCGTTGAGTTTCAAGTGTTGTATCCGCCCGCGGCAAACACCCTGATAATGCCGAGTGGCAATTTGAATAACACCTCCTGTGTGCTGATGATTTCAACGCGCGGTCAACGCCTGCTGTTGACCGGCGATATCGAGCAGCAGGCGGAACATTGGATGGTGCGCGAGTGGGCAAACTCACTGCGCGCTGACATAGTGCAGGCCCCGCATCATGGCAGTCGCAGTTCCAGCACCCTGTCCTTTATGGGCGCAGTGCAGCCAGACTGGGTAGTCATCTCTGCCGGTTACAACAATCGCTTTGATCATCCCCATCCTGAGGTGGTGCAGCGTTATCAGGATGCCGACGTGCTTGTAGAGAATACGGCAGACTCTGGCGCGATTTTGTTTGAGCTGGGCGGCGATCATCCGCGCCTGTTGGAACGTCAGCGCGAACAGGCGCGACGTTTTTGGCACACGCCACGCTGAGCAGTTCAATTCTGGCAAGTTATGGTAAAGTAGTCGCCGGTTCAGCGGAGGCGACAGTTGTGGTAGAAATTGTTATGGCTGGCGGCTGGTTGATGCTGCCCATTATATTGTGTTCAATTCTGGCCATTGCCATTGTGATCGAACGATTCTGGACGCTGAGTGTCAACCGTATTGCGCCCAAATATGCGGTTGGCCAGGTGTGGACCTGGATCAAGAACAATGAGCTTGACTCAACGCGTATGCGCGAACTCAGGTTGGCATCGCCACTGGGTCAGATTCTAGCGGCAGGTCTGGTGCAGGCGCGACAGGGCCGCGATGCTATGAATTCTGCGATTGCACAGTCGGCCGCTGTAGTGATTCACGAGCTCGAACGTTATCTGAGTACCCTGGGCACAATCGCTGCTATTACACCCTTGTTGGGGCTGTTGGGTACGGTTATCGGCATGATCCGTGTTTTTACTGAAATTATGGTGCAAGGTACCGGCAACCCTAATGCTTTGGCAGGAGGTATCTCCGAGGCCTTGATCACCACGGCGGCTGGTTTGTGTGTGGCGATTCCAGCCTACGCCTGTCACCGGTTTTTTGTGCGCCGCGTTGACACTCTGGTGTTGGCGCTGGAGCAGGAATCGGCCAAACTGGTCGACGCTCTGCATGGTGACCGTCGGGTCGATGTTCGGGATTACTCAATCCCTGCGGAAGGCGAGAAAAAAGCGTGAATTTTCCTCGGCGCACACTGGAAGACCCCGCTATCAACCTGACGCCGTTGATAGATGTGGTGTTTCTGTTGCTGATTTTTTTTATGGTCACCACCACGTTTACACGCGATACCCGTTTGTCCGTCAATTTGCCGGAGGCTGATACCAACAGCAGCGAGACCCTGGTTGATCAGATTGAAGTAACCGTCAGTGAATCCGGGCGCTACAGTGTGAATGGTGACGTGTTGAGTAATAGTCAGGCGAGCACCTTAAGCGAGGCCATCTTGCAGCGCGCACAGCGTGATCGTAGCCGACCTGTGTTGTTGGTGGCCGATGCCGAGGCATCCCATCAGTCAGTTGTGACAGCGATGGATGCTATCGGACAGGCCGGCTTCAGTCGCTTGAGCATCGCCACGCGACCGCCAGCGTCGCAAGTGACAGAAACCGGCGATCAAACCACCCCGATGATACCCGCCAGCGAGGAGTGACAGGTTCGCATGTCGAAATCCAAAAAACCTCCATCCGGGTCGCAGACACCGGGCTCTGCTCAAACAACAACCGCGCCCATAAAGGTGATGACAGGGCTGCAAGTGTATACGCGGCTGTTGTCCTATATGCGTCCTTACATTGGCGTGTTCTGTGTTTGTATTCTCGGATACATCATTTACGCAGCCAGTCAGGCCGCCGTGGCGCCTTGGCTGGGCTGGACCATTGATCAGGTTGAGGCGCGCAGTGCGGATGGCCGCATCCTGAGTCCCATTTTATGTGTCTTGATTGTGGTAGTACGCGGCATTGGCGGATTTATGGGCGGCTACTCGCTGGAGTACATCGCCAATCATGTGGTTCACAAATTACGACAGCAGATTGTTGACCAATTGCTCACGGTGCCGGTGCGCTACTACGATCAGAACAGTATTGGCCGGCTGGTCTCCAAAGTTACTTACGATGTGGCACAAATCAAAGGCGCCGCAACCAATGCCATCACCGTGATTCTGCGTGAAGGTCTTACTGTAGCGGGCCTGTTGGCGATGCTGTTCTGGGTAAACTGGCGCCTGAGCATGGTATTTTTGTTGGTAGCACCGCTGGTGGCCGTGGTCGTGCATCTGGCGACCTCGCGTTACCGACGTTACAGCCGACAGATGCAGGACTCGATGGGTGATGTCACACAAATCACCAATGAGTCGATCAAAGGGCAGCTGGTGATCCGCACCTTTAATGCCATGGAGTTTGTCTCAAGTCGCTTTAACACCGCCAGCGAGCGCAATCGTCGCCAGAATATGAAAATGGTTGCCACTGAATCCACGGCAACCCCGTTGGTGCAGATTCTGGTCAGTATTGCGATGGCCATACTGATCTGGTTTGCCATGTCGCCGGAATTGTTTGCATCGTCCTCTGCGGGCGAGTTGGTCACCTTCCTGACACTGGCTGGTTTGCTGGCCAAACCCATTCGTCAGCTATCGGGCGTGAATGCCATCATTCAACGCGGCATATCCGCAGCCAGCAGCATTTTTGATTTACTTGATACACCACGTGAAGACAATGGTGGTTACTACACAACGGCGCGCGCAACCGGTCTTGTCGAGTTTGAAAACGTTGGCTTTGCCTACGAAGCCGATAAACCTGTGCTGCAAGGCATCAATCTGACCGCCCAGCCTGGGATGACGGTCGCGCTGGTGGGGCGATCAGGCAGCGGTAAATCCACCCTGGTGTCGATGTTGCCGCGTTTTTACGACAATTCATCGGGCTGCATACGACTGGACGGGATACCGCTGACCGACTATCAGCTGGCAAATCTGCGTGAGCAGATCGCGATAGTGACGCAGGATGTGGTGTTGTTTGAAGGCTCTGTGGCTGAAAACATCGCCTATGGTGTGCGTGACAAAGTGACTCTGGAACAGATTCAGGAAGCGGCCCGTAACGCACATGCTGCCGAGTTTATTGAGAAGTTGCCACTCAGGTATGACGCCGATGTCGGTGATGGTGGTGCGTTGCTGTCAGGCGGTCAACGTCAGCGCCTAGCCATCGCGCGCGCCTTCCTCAAAAACGCACCGGTGCTGATTCTTGACGAAGCCACCTCGGCGCTTGATACCGAATCCGAGCAGCACATTCAGCAGGCATTAAACGAACTGATGCGCGGACGCACCACGTTTGTGATTGCTCATCGATTATCAACCATCGAAAACGCGGATTTGATTGTAGTCATGGATCAGGGCTGCATTGTGGAAAGTGGCAGCCACCATGAGTTGATGGCGCTCAATCAGCACTACGCTCGTCTGCACAGAATGCAGTTTGCAGAAGTGGCAGAGCCTGGTCCGGAACTGGGCATTCATGGTCGAGACTTCAGCTGATGGCAGGCTTTACCGATGCCTGGTATCAAGGATCGGCATGGTTACACCTGCTGCGACCTTTGTCGGCCTTGTTCAGGCTGCTCAGCCGGGTCAGGCGCAAACGACTCACTGCATTGCAACAACCATCAGCAATACCGGTGATTGTTGTTGGCAACATCTCAGTGGGTGGCACAGGTAAAACGCCAGTGGTCATCGCGCTGGCGGACGCACTGGAAAACAGCGGTTGGCGCGTGGGCGTGATCAGTCGTGGTTACGGCGGAACCGCTAAACATTACCCTTTGTTTGTGAACAGCACTACGGATGTGCGTGAAAGTGGCGATGAAGCCCGGCTCATGCGCAAGTACCTGCGCGGACCTCTGGTGTTGGATCCCCAGCGTTCACGTGCGCTACAGGCGCTGATTGCGCAATCAGACTGCGATGTGGTGATCAGTGACGATGGTTTGCAGCACTATCGCATGTCGCGCGACATAGAAATAGTAGTGGTGGATGCCGCGCGCGGCATAGGCAATGGTCTGTGTCTGCCTGCGGGTCCTTTGCGAGAACCCGCGCAGCGTCTCTCAGAAGTAGACTTTGTGTTGATCAACGGACAACATCCACTGCAGTTGCCAACGGTGCGAACTGTGCCAACGCGGTTTACACTAGAGCCACATGCCTGGATCAACGTGCGTACAGGCCAGCAGGTCAGTTTGAGTGCGCTGGCCTTGGCATTAGGCGCCAGTGATGAGCAGGCGCCCGTGGCGATTGATGTGATTGCAGGCATAGGTAACCCAGAGCGTTTTTTCCAAACAGTTCGGCAGCTTGGGTTCAAAGTGCGCGCGCGCAAATTTCCGGATCATCACGCCTATTCCAAGACAGATCTGGCGTTCGCCAGTCAGTCAGTATTGTTGATGACCGAAAAAGACGCTGTAAAGTGCCAGCATTTTGCGTCTGACAACTGGTGGTATCTCAGCGTCAAGGCAGCCCTGCCAACTACATTTTTGCAGGCTGTCAGTAAACAATTGGACGGTCTTGATACGGCGCGCAAAGCGGGTTGAGTCCGGGTTATTCAAGAACATGTTTTTTAAAGAGTGCAGGAGAAACAGATGGACAAAAAGCTGCTGAGTATACTGGTATGTCCAGTCTGTAAAGGGCCGTTGATCTACAAACGTGAACAGGCCGAATTGCTGTGTTACGCCGATGCATTGGCCTACCCGATTCGGGATGATATCCCGGTGATGCTGGAAACCGAGGCGCGCACATTGAGCGCTGATGAGCGTGAAAATCGATCATGAGCCAACAAAACACGGGTTTTATGGTGGTTATTCCAGCACGCTTTGCATCCACACGTTTGCCAGGAAAACCGTTGCTGGATATTGCTGGCATGCCCATGATTCAGCACGTGTATCAGCGCGCCTGCGAAAGTGATGCCAATGCGGTAGTGATTGCCACGGATGACGAGCGTATTGCCCATGTTGCGCAGGGTTTTGGCGCGCGCGTGGTGATGACACGGACGGATCATCAGTCCGGTACCGATCGTATCCAGGAAGTCGCAGCAAGCCTCGGGTTGCCAGAACACGCGGTGGTTGTGAATGTGCAGGGCGACGAACCGCTGATTCCTCCCGCCACGATCAACCAGGTTGCTGCCAATCTACAGAAACACCCGGACGCAGGCATCAGCAGTCTGTTTCATACCATTCATAACGTCACCGAACTGCATAATGCCAACGCCGTAAAGGTGGTTACAGATGCACAAGGTTATGCCCTGTACTTCAGCCGATCCCCCCTGCCTTGGCAAGACAGTGAGCCCGTGCATGGCAAACGCCACATCGGTATTTATGCCTATCGCGTGGCGACTTTAAACAGTTTTGTGAGCTGGCCACGATCGCTGCTCGAAGTCAGTGAGCGTCTGGAGCAATTGCGTGCGATGCATCATGGTGTGCGTATTATTATGGACGAGGCCGTACAAAAGGTGCCGGCGGGTGTCGATACGCCCGACGATCTAGAGGCGGTCAGACAATTTTTAACTGACAGTGAGTTGCCGTGAGCGCAGGACCGGGCAGTGTGTTAAACAACAACTGGTTACAGAACGTAGCGCTTGGCCCGCTCACCAGTTTTGGTGTGCCAGCCCGGGCTCGCTACTTCACGCGCCTGGAACAGGAAGATGAGTTGCCTATTCTTCTGCAGGAGGCCGACCATAAAGATCTGCCTGTGCTGATGCTGGGCGGTGGCAGCAATATGCTGTTCACTGAGGACTTTCCGGGTTTGGTGATTCAGATTGCACTGACCGGTATTAGCGTTCGACCTGACCCTGATGCAGCTGACAAGGTGTTGATCACCGCAGCAGCCGGTGAAAACTGGCACGCGCTGGTAGAGTTTTGTTTGAACAATCAGCTTGTGGGTCTGGAGAATCTGGCCCTGATTCCGGGCAGTACCGGCGCCGCGCCAGTGCAGAATATTGGTGCCTATGGTGTTGAGTTATCCGATGTGCTGGAAAACGTGCGTTACTTTGATCGGCGCACGCAGCAAGTGCAGCAACTTGGTGTTGCCGAGTGTCACTTGTCTTACCGAGACAGTATTTTTAAGCACGAGCTGAAAGATCACGCCGTCATTTTGTCGGTGTGCCTGCGGCTCAGTAAAAATGCCCGTCCTCACCTGAGCTATCCGGCATTGCAACACGCCTTGTCTGGCATCGCCCACCCCGGCGCGCGCGATGTTTTTGATGCCGTCTGTGCGATCAGACGCAGTAAATTGCCTGATCCACGTGTTCTGGGCAATGCCGGCAGCTTTTTCAGAAATCCATTGGTGAGCGTTTCGCAGTGGCAAGCGCTGCTACTCAACTGGCCAGATCTGCCCAGTTATGCAAGCGATTCGCCTGATATGCGCAAACTTCCGGCCGCCTGGCTGATTGAAAAAGCTGGCTGGAAAGGCATGCGATCGGGTGATGCCGGTGTGCATACCGAACAGGCACTGGTGTTGGTCAATCATGGCCAGGCAACGGGGCAACAGTTGCTGGCGCTGGCTCATCAGGTAGCGCGCAGCGTCAAAGCGCTTTTTAATATTACCCTTGAACCAGAAGTCAACATTCTGCCAGCCAAGGCCTGGCAGGGACAGTAGCCGCGATGCCTGAAAGCATGCCAGACGAACATTCAGCACCGCCGTCGGTGACCGCATTTGATGCAAAGTCCACGCTGGAAGTGATGAGCCAGCGCCCCGGCGTGTATCGCATGCTGGATAAAACTGGCGAAGTTTTATACGTCGGCAAGGCCAAAAACCTCAAAAAGCGCGTCAGTAATTATTTTCGCAGCAGTGGGCTTGATACCAAAACAATGGCGTTGGTGTCACACATTGCTGCGATTGATGTCACGGTTACCAGCAGCGAAACCGAAGCCTTGTTGCTGGAACAGAATCTGATCAAGAAGTTCCGTCCGCCCTACAACATACAGCTGCGCGATGACAAAACTTACCCCTACATCATGCTGACCCATAAAGACGCCTACCCCAGGCTGGCGTTTTATCGCGGCACGCGCAAACGTGATGCCACGTTTTTTGGACCCTACCCCAGCGCCAGTGCGGTCAGGGAAAGTCTGGCCTTGCTGCAGAAGGTATTCCGTGTCCGCCAATGTGAAGATAGTTACTTCCGTAATCGCAGCCGACCCTGTCTGCAGCATCAGATTGGGCGGTGCACAGCGCCCTGCGTGGGCCTGATTGCTCCGACCGACTACGCCTTGGATGTGCACGATGCCTCGCTATTTCTGCAAGGCAAAAGTGACGCGCTGATTCAGACGCTGGGTCAGCGTATGGAGCAAAAATCCGCAGAACTGGCGTTTGAGCAGGCAGCGCGTTTGCGTGACAAAATTGTAGATCTGCGCAAAATACAGTCGCAACAGATAATCTCGGGTGATGGAAACGATGCTGACGTCATGGC
>JAUSPW010000417.1 GCA_030652635.1 Pseudohongiella sp.
GAGTCAAATTGATCATTTTTTGTACAAGTATATTATCTTTATATTTCAACATGTTATGATTTTTGCATAGCATTTCACGCACACACTAAAGAATTGATACATTTGGTTGACAGTACTGACATCAATGTGCATAAAACGTCCCGAGCTTAACAGGCAACTACAAAATTGAGCGTTTTCTCTATGTTTTTACTACGGTTTTCCGCTCTATAATCAAACCATATAAATCATGCCTGAATGCCAGGCTAACAACACTCCGGAGTCCAGATGAGACGCAGGTATCTCTACCCAGTCATCGCCGCACTTTTATTGGGCATCGCTGCGACCGCCACAGCAATAAAGTCACATAATGACGCACGGTTGTCCGCAAACATGTTGGTCGCTGAAGTCAGCAACACCGTGCTGGTCACCTGGGACCCGGAATTGATCCTCTCCAACGCGCATAGCAGCCTGCTGGAAGTTTCTGATGAGAATTTCTATCAGGTTTATCTCACCGCTCTGCGCAGGCTCGGCACTTTGGAAAATCTGGATGACGCCCTGTTTACTCTTGACTTGCCACCGCTATGGAATTTTTGGAGCACAGATACAGCCACCGCCAGTTACACACTCAAGGCAACGTTCTCTAACGGCGAAGCTGATGTCACGATCAAGTTGCTCAGGGAGGATGGTCGCTGGTGGTTTACTGAATATCTGGTATTGACAGGGTTGATGGCAGCGTGAACCCAGACAGGAAATCAGTCCTGTTCAGTATCACTAGGTGCTCGTCTGATCCTGGAAAACAGAAACGCAAGCACTTTGAGACTGGCCACCAGCAATGCGGCTGAAATCAACACACCAAGCAGCAACAAAATACAGCCTATCAGAAACCCAATAAGCTCTTCTCTGGAGATATCGTAGGACACGGTCAGTGCCCATAACGAAGTCAACGCGATGGCGAGACCTGCAAAGGTCGCTCTGAGCAAAAACGGTATTCTTCGACGCCGAGGCCTCGTATCACTTGTCTGATCGGTGTTTTTCACTTGTTTGTTTCCGGTCGATTGCGTGAAGCTTTGGTTGCCCATCCTGGTCTGCAAAACTGACTGTGCATAACGGATATTGAGAACATCCCCAAAACACACCTGATTTACCTTTTCGCTGTTTCAGCAGATGGCCGCATGTTGGACAACGCCAGGCTTTAGCGGGTTTGCCATCCTGGTCAGTCAAGGTGACCTTACAACCTTTGTTGTAGCCCGTACAGTACCAATAATTGCCCTCTGCCTTGACCATGGGCCGTGTGCATACCGGGCACCTGAATCGCTCGTCAGGCGTCTCTGAAGGCTTGCCATCGATATCGTACAAACGCGCATCACATGATGGGTAGCTTGAGCACCCCCAGAACGGACCCATCTTGCCAACAATACGGCGCATCGGCTGTTTGCAACGCGGACAAGGATAGACGCGCACTGGCTTGTCAGGCGATGAAGCAGTAGCGTGATCAATCGGATCGTCACTCATGTGCGACACTCGTTTACGCTGGCCCGGTGGCGAGTCAAGCGTGATCAGTTTTCAGATACCGCGCCAGACACGCCAACAATTGGGTATTTTCACGTTCAGTCCCCACGGTAATACGCAATTTATCGCGTAGCCGGGATTGATCAAAATAACGCACAAGAATGGCGTCATCCTTGAGTTGCTGATACAGGCGACGAGCCAGGCTGTCGTTCTCTGCGGCGCTCTGCTGCGCTGGCACAGTTGCCAATACAAAGTTGCTTTGGCTGGGCATGACACTAAATCCAAGCTGCTCAAGAGCCAGCGTCAATCGCGCGCGCTCATTGCGCACCAACGCCCAGCTTTGAGCCGCCTCATCACGTGATTCCATGGCAGCCTGTGCCAGTTGCTGAGACAAAAAATCTGTGTTGTAACTGTCTCGCGTTTTATACAACATCGGCTCCAGCAAGGATGTCGACGCGATGCCATAGGCAAAGCGCAGCCCGGCCAGTGAATAACCTTTGCTCAAGGTTCTGAGCAACATGACATTGTCAAATTCCTTGATCAACGGTACCGCATCATATTCCAGTGCCGGATCCACAAAATCCACATAGGCCTCATCAATTACCAGCACCCCCTTAAACTCGGCAGCCAACTGCCTTAACTGACTGACTGGCATCAGCTTTCCAGAGGGAGCATGCGGGTTTACAACAAACGCCAGCTTCGCCCCTTCAGCATTTAGGCGGGCGGCAAAGTCTTGTGGCAAGGTCCAATCGTCTTTTAATGGTATGCGGGCAACCTGGCAGCCTTGAACCGCCGCCAGCACGGGATACAAAGAATAACTTGGCTCCGCCATACCCAGAATCTGACCGGCGTCTACAAACGTGGTAATTGCAAGCCTGAGCAACTCGTCACCGCCGTTGGTGGCCATGATATTGTCGCGGCTGACACCGTGCAGATTGGCTGCTGCATCGCGGAAGCCATTGGCAAACGGTTGAGGATAGCGTCGTAGATCCTCGACCTTGAGATTGCAAAGAACAGTGGCTACGGCGTCAGTTGCGGGATAGGGATTTTCATTGGTATTGAGCTTGATGACCTGTTTATGGGTCGGCTGCTCGCCCCAGGTATAACCTTCCATGCGCCGAATATTAGCTCTTTCGTAGTTCATTCCGGATCTGCCTGCTGATACGTAAGTGTTCGGTTGTTCCAGCCCTGTCTCCAGCGCTCTTCGCCTCTTTCAGGTGGTGAATTGGCTATGCGCCTGGCCAGCACATCTCTGGCTGAGCGGGCAAATTGGTCGAGCAAAGGTGAGTCGGACTCCGCTTGCAGCATGTTTTCCAGCACTTGCAGCAGCCCCCAGCCTTCACCTTGGTAACGTTCGCTGACAGCAACGCCCTCGCCCTTGAAGTTGACGTAGTCTATCAGGGCATACATACCTTTTGGCACATCGGCGTTAGCCAGCGCATAAAACAGCCTGCTGACTTCGTCGGGTGATGTGCTGGCCGCGCTGAGCAGCGGCAAACTCTGCTGTAATCGTCGAATAATAAACTCAGCTTGTATGCCCCGGGTATCCAACAAAAACTGGCGCAGCTCGCTCAATCGGGGGCCACTCTGATCCGCATTAAATGCTTCACGGCTTGCCCAAGGAGAATTCCAGCCATCAAGCCCTGATATCCATGCGGGGATATCTACGCCGCGCGCCACGTAATAGCCCAGCAGATCCGGAAAACTTTCAACAAAACGTTCCTGCTGGCCTTCTCGATACCAGATGAAGTGCCCAATTCCCAGCGAAGGGAAATCTTCGCCCGCATTCCAACTGGTCAGGCAACTGGTTTGACGATTACACTCATTGGCAAAAATACGATCCGCAACCCATGCTGCCTGCTCATCACTCAGTTCGGGCAACTGCGGCGCCTGATTTTCTTGGGCCGACGCGTCTTGCGCAGTCAGCAACAAAGACAACACCAGCGCCATCCCGGATAAAATATTTACCACCGTGTCTCCGACTGTTTTCAAAGCAAACTGCATGACAATATGAGGGCATCTTCGCGAAAAGTGCTACCAGTTTCGGCAGGATAGTACCCACGGCGCTCACCCACCTGCACAAATCCCTGGCTGTAATACAGCGATCGCGCTGATTCATTGGAAGGGCGCACCTCCAAAAAACAGGTATCCGCACCCAGGCGCCGGGCTTC
>JAUSPW010000426.1 GCA_030652635.1 Pseudohongiella sp.
CGCTCCAGGATGTCGTAGTAGGCCTTGCGGTCTCGCTGAATCTGTGCGGACAAGCTGTAGAAGCGCTGCGGACTGCCGTCGGCGCGTGCCAGAAGCAGGTCACCAATGGCACGGCCTATTCGACCATTGCCGTCGTCAAACGGGTGCAAGGTTACGAACCATAGATGGCCGAGACCAGCCTTTAGCAGTGGCGGCTCGTTCGATGCGCTATTCACCCAATCGAGGAGCTGACTGACTTCACCCTCCAGCAGGGAGGCAGGTGGTGCCTGGAAATGTACGCGCTGGCGGCCAAAAGGTCCGGACACCACCTGCATCGGTCCACCAGCATCGTCGCGCCAGCCGCCGACTTTAATCTTTGAGAACCCGGAGTAGCCAGTTGGAAACAATGCTGCATGCCAGCCAAACAACCGTTTCCGCGACACTGGTGCGTGACAGTTGACGGTGGCATCAAGCACCATCTCAACCACGCCATCGACGTGGCGATCGATCTGAGCCAGAGCGCCAATGTCCACACCCAACCTGCGTGCGATAGACGAGCGCACGGATTCTTCGTCGAGATGTTCACCCTCGATTTCGCTGGTCTTGACCACGTCTTCGGTTAGCGCAGCCAGACTTGCCAGATCGCGTAAGTCCATGCCCACATCGGCCAGACGGCCCATCAGCAGCCCTTGAGCTCGACTGACCTCAGCCATTGGCACTGCCAGTGCTGCCAGGTCAAAGTACCATGTCGGCCAGTCCTTGGATTGCCATATATAGTTGTAATCGCCGCTATTCATGCGGAGATTATGGGGCGCAATCTCCGCAATCGCAACTATTCGCCACCCTCTATTGCTGTTTTTCTACCAGATTCAGAACCACATAACGGTGCCAAAAATACAAACCGCCCATGGCTAGGCCCCAATAACCATGGTCTGATGTTGTCAGCAAGAGAACACCAGTAATCAAAGCTGCTAAGGCAGTTCGTATTAAATCCAATTTTGGATTGCGGGTCTTTAATGACCTCAGCTCAAAATTTAGCAGTTTTTGAAGAACCCGTTCCATGGTTTTTCCCTGAATTGAAGATCGACATAAATTTGCGCGACACCCCTACCAGTTATCAGGACTTTAGCAATCATTTGTTGGGTATTCGGGCATGGTAAAACCGCAACATGAAATACGCAGCTAGAAATGGCAGCAAAGAAAGTACCAATACCTTGATCAGTGTGTATCCCGACCACCCTTCGGCCGGGAGCATCACGATGGTATTCATCAGCAATAAGAACAAAAAATACAGCGAGGTTTTGATATTTACAAAAGCGACGATGTTTCTGAAATCGCCCTGCGTTATAGCAGCAGGAATTATCCAAAGACCCATCCAAACCGAGATAAAGGTATTTAATCCAGAAAGCGCGTCCATGATGTTTTCTCTGTTACTGTGCTGATCGACGTAGTCCCGGGTAATCCCTCAACTATCATTCCATGTCGTTGCCACACCGGCTGCAATCGCATAACCACCGTAAAGCACTCTGACTGCCCCGGTTGTTGCGCCTGCAATTGCACCAAAAAAGCCCGCTGCAGCACCGAGCGATGCGCCCAGAATAGTTTCGCCAATATTTCCATCCGACTGGATAGCGCCTGCTGCTCCCCCCGTTATCGCCCCTATTACAATAGGAACAGCCAGTAAGGGCGCTATCGCCCCGGAGACTTCCTGAATTTCTGAATGAGTAAGTTCTATCATCTGTCACATCCTTGTGTTGATCTAAAAAAAACACCCCTTGCCTTCATAGGATAGTTGAAGAATTCTCATAAAACCGCATTTTTTAAAACGCAAATCCAAATGCACACGACAACATCACACCCGCGTCCCCACCGGACAAAACTGATTATCACCCACGGCCTTTGTCCAATACATGCCCAAGCCCATCAACAGGTTTGCCAGCATGCTGAGCATGCATCAGCGTAAAAAAATCCAGTTGCACGTCAGCGCATTCCAGTTGTGTCGCGTTGGTCGACCGTAATGTTATTGCATTCCTACTGCCAGCTTTGCACCAACTCATCATAGTCAACGGTTATTGGCGTGGGTTTTTCATTGTCGAGCGGCGGTTTGGGTGCACCCGGCTGATCAAACCAGTATTGCCGGCTTTGGGGTGCATTCAGGCGCGGTCCACACTCGCCTAACACATTGGCGCGCTCCAGACGTTCCATCAATCGGTCCTGTGCAACCGCGAGCGCGGTCATGGCTTCCTGCGGCGTTTTGGCACCGGATGCTGCATCACCGATGTTCTGCCACCACAACTGCGCCAGACGCGGATAGTCAGGCACGTTGGTGCCAGTTGGCGTCCACTGCAAGCGTGCCGGTGAACGGTAAAACTCCACCAGACCACCGAGCTCAGCGGAGCGTTCAGTAAAACTCTCATGGCGAATATCCGAGTCACGAATAATGGTCAAACCCACGTGGCTCTTTTTCAGCGACACGGTTTTTGAGGTCACAAACTGCGCGTACAACCAAGCGGCACTCGCGCGATCCACCGGCGTAGACTTCATCAGCGTCCAGGAACCGGTGTCCTGATAACCCAGTTTCTGGCCTTCTTCCCAATAAGCGCCGCGCGGTGACGGCGCCATGCGCCACTTGGGTGTACCGTCCTCGTTCATCACCGGCAGGCCGGGTTTTACCATGTCGGCGGTAAAGGTGGTGTACCAGAAAATCTGTTGGGCGATGGCGCCTTGTGCCGGCACAGGACCAGCCTCACTGAATACCATGCCGGCTGCTTCTGGCGGTGCGTAATTTTTTAACCACTCCACATATTTGGTGACGGAATATACGGCGGCAGGACCATCAGTGTCGCCACCGCGCTCAACGGTGGAGCCCACCGGACGACAGCCTTCGACACGAATACCCCATTCATCTACAGGTAAGCCATTAGGAATACCTTTGTCACCTGCGCCCGCCATCGACAGCCAGGCATCGGTAAAACGCCATCCCAGTGACGGATCTTTTTTGCCGTAGTCCATGTGGCCGTAAACGCGCTGGCCGTTGATGGTGCGCACGTCATTGGTGAAGAAATCGGCGATATCCTCATAGGCAGACCAATTCACCGGCACACCCAGTTCATAACCGTATTTAGCCTGGAACTGCGCCTTGATTGCCGGATCTGTGAACCAGTCATAGCGGAACCAGTACAGGTTCGCAAATTGCTGATCAGGCAACTGGTAGACTTTGCCATCGGGGCCGGTGGTGAACGAAATGCCTATAAAATCCTGCAAATCCAGGGTCGGCGAGGTGACCGCCTGACCTTCATTGGCCATCCAGTCAGTCAGATTACGTACTTGCTGATAACGGAAATGGGTCCCGATCAGATCGGAATCGTTCACATAGGCATCGTAAATGTTTTCACCCGATTGCATCTGCGTCTGCAGCTTTTCAACCACGTCGCCTTCGCCAATCAGGTCATGAGTAATGCGAATACCGGTGATCTCAAAAAACGCCCGTGCTAGCGTCTGTGCTTCATATTCATGGGTGGTCAGGGTTTCAGACACCACTTTGATTTCCATGCCACGGTAAGGCGCGGCCGCATCAATAAACCACTGCAACTCGGCCAGTTGCTGCTCTTGGCTCAAGGTCGAGGGCTGGAACTCCTGCAACCAGCGGCGAGCCGCTTCAATGTCCGCATGCACCGGCATGCCGGCAACAAGCAACCACGGTGTCATAGCGCTGAACAAGGCTGCGCGCGCAAATTTTTTCTGCTGCTGTTTGTAGACGAACATGAAACATTTCCTCTTTTATTTTGTTAGACAAAAATAAACACCAGAATGCCATAAACCGCACACACTGCCAGTGCCCACCAAAGATTTGTACCCACTAAACCTAACCAGGCCAGGTTGATAAATGCACTGCCTAGCAAGGTAACAAACAAACGATCACCGCGCGTGGTCTCAAATCGCAAAATCCCTCGACGCGGCTGCCCGCCGGGACTGATCCATTCCCAGACACACATGCTCAGAATCAGGCACAAAATCACCGCAAAAAAGGTTGCAGTCGGAGTTGTCCACGCCATCCACGATAAATCCACGTCGCTTACCTCTTAAACTCTACCCAAGGCAAAACCCTTGGCGATGTGATTCCTCACAAAATAAATCACCAACGCCCCCGGGATCACCGTCAGCATACCCGCCGCGGCCAGCACTCCCCAATCAAGACCGGACGCCGACACGGTTCGTGTCATGATGGCGCTGATGGGTTTGGCATCGGTAACGGTGAGTGTGCGTGCAATCAGCAACTCTACCCACGAAAACATAAAACAGAAAAATGCGGCGACACCGATTCCCGGCGCAATCAAGGGCGTGAATATTTTGGTAAAAAAGCGCGGAAACGAATAACCATCGATATAGGCCGTTTCATCAATTTCTCTGGGCACACTGGACATAAATCCTTCCAGAATCCACACCGCCAAGGGCACATTAAACAAACAATGTGCCAGCGCGACGGCAATATGCGTGTCGATCAACCCAAACGCCGAATACAGCTGGAAAAACGGCAATACAAACACCGCCGGCGGCGCCATGCGATTGGTCAGCAACCAGAAGAACAGGTGTTTATCACCGAGAAAACGGTACCGTGAAAACGCATAGGCGGCCGGCAGCGCCACCGCCAAGGAAATCACCGTATTCATCACCACATAAATCATGGAATTGATATAACCGCTGTACCAGCTGCTGTCGCTCAAAATGGTGATGTAGTTCTGCAGGGTAAATTCACGCGGCCACAAGGAAAACGTCGACAGAATTTCCTGATTGGTTTTGAAACTCATCATCAACAACCAATAGAGCGGCAACATCAGAAACACAATGTAAACAACCGGCACTATCCAGCGTTTGCTGCGCCTTTGCCCAACATGGGTGTTCAATACAAAGCTCATGATGACTGCCCCCGACCGGACGATGGCTCAGCATCCTGCTGCGTCATCACGGTATAAAACACCCAGCTCACTACTAGAATGATCAGGAAATAGATCAATGACATCGCCGCTGCCGGTCCGAGATCAAACTGACCAATCGCCATCTGCACCAGATCAATCGACAGAAAGGTTGTTGAGTTGCCGGGACCGCCACCGGTGACCACAAACGGTTCGGTGTAAATCATGAACGAATCCATAAAACGCAGCAGCACGGCGATCACCAGCACACGACGCATTTTGGGCAACTGTATGTAACGGAACACTGCCCAGCGCGAGGCGCCATCAATGCGCGCAGCCTGATAATACGCCTGCGGAATCGACACCAGCCCTGAGTAACACAACAGCACCACCAAACTAGTCCAGTGCCAGACATCCATAATGACCAGCGTCACCCAGGCATCCACTACATCCTGTGTGTAGTTGTAATCAAACCCCAACTGGGTCAGCGAATACCCCAACAAACCAATATCCACGCGTGCAAATACCTGCCATATAGTGCCCACCACATTCCAAGGGATCAGCAAAGGCAAGGCCATCAGCACCAGACACACGGACACGCCCCAGCCACGTCGCGGCATGGCCAGCGCCACAGCAATACCCAAGGGAATTTCAATCAACAGGATAATCGCGGAGAACAATAAGTTACGCATCAGGGCATTGTGGAAGCGCTCGGACTCCAGCACTTCCTTAAACCACTCCAGACCTACCCAATAAAATTCATTGTTGCCAAAAGAATCCTGCACCGAATAGTTGACCACCGTGATCAGTGGGACGATGGCACTGAACGCCACCAGCAACAGTACCGGCAGCACCAGAAACCAGGCTTTGTTGTTCCAGCTTTTCATGGGTCAGCTGCCTCCTTTGTTGGTGCTGTTGACCAGACGCGAGTTCTGATAGATGCCGATATTACCGGTCTCAAAAACCACCGCGGCATTGCCGGGTATCGCCACCGCTTCCGGCACCACAATATCCAGGTTTTGGCTGCCGAGTGAGGCGCGCACAATGCGATGGCGCCCGACGTCTTCGATAGCGGTGATGGT
>JAUSPW010000427.1 GCA_030652635.1 Pseudohongiella sp.
CTGCACTGGATTGCCCAGGGAGCGCAGCGTGATGGTGATGTAGATCCTTTGGCCCAACTGGTTTGGCCGCCAACTGAGTGGGCCTTTGGTGAACCAGATCTGATTTTGGAGCTGCCACCGCAAGTGATTCCAGCAACCGGTGTACTCGATTACATTAATGTTGTAGTCCCGTTTGAAGGTTTGACCGAAGATCGTTGGGTACGCGCCAGTCAGTACATCGCAGGTGATCGCACCGTGCTGCACCACACGCTCAACAGCATTTTGCCACCTGGTGCCAATGGTAATCGTCGGTTCTTAGGCGGTGGAAACAGTGCGGATGAAGCCAATATCACGGCGTATATTCCAGGTGCGGAGCCCAGCCACGAGCCGGAAAATACTGGTGGTTTGCTCAAGGCCGGCTCGGAGCTGGCCTTGCAACTGCACTACACCACCAATGGTCGTGAAACAGTGGACAACAGCAAAATTGGTATCTGGTTCTATCCAAAAGATGTTGTGCCCGAGAAACGCATGTCAGGTCAGTGTGCCTGTATCTTCACACCCGAGTGGACTCACATTCCGCCCAACGATCCTGATTTTGAGCAATCTCAATCGATCACGGTGCCACGTGACGCCTACTTGCACGCGTTTTTGCCACACATGCACTTCCGTGGCAAGCGTATGCGTTTTGAAGCGACCTACCCAGACGGTAGCAGCGAAGAGCTGATCAATATCGCCAACTACAACTACAACTGGCAGCTGCGTTACCAGTTGCGTGAGCCCAAACTTGTGCCAGCCGGAACAATCATTACGGCAACCGGTGCGTTTGATAACTCCTCACAAAACAAGATGAACCCGGATCCGAATCGACTGGTACCCTGGGGTCTGCAGAGCTGGGACGAAATGTTCTTCGGCTCAGTGAGCTGGCAGTATGTTGATCCGGAACCTGCAGCCGTTGAGACTGCGTCGGTTCAGTAAACGAACGAACATCTGAATGGCGGCAATCAGGGGCCGGGGGAGGCGAGCGACGCAAACAGCGCAGTCGCCTTCCCCGGCCCCTGATCATTTAGGCAAACAATCAGTTCACCTGCAATTCATATCCGCTGCCAACACCTGGGCCCAGCGGTAAACCCAATCCAATCCACACCATCGCCAGCACCATACCCGTAATCATCAGCCAGATGCTGTAGGGAATCATGGTAGCGGCAAGCGATCCCAATCCAAATTCTTTGTTCCAGCGCTGGCAAAACGCCAGAATCAGCGGGAAATAAGGCATTAGTGGCGTAATGATATTGGTTGCGCCGTCACCGACCCGGTAGGCGGCCGTGGTCATCTCCGGACTGACACCCAGCAGCATCATCATCGGCACCAGCACGGGCGCCAACAATGCCCACTTGGCGCTGGCTGAGCCGATAAACAAGTTGATTGACGCCGTTAGCAAGATGATCAAGGCAATCAGCATGGGCATCGGCAATTCAGCCGAGCGAATCATGTCCGCGCCATTAATCGCGAAAATCAACCCAAGGTTGGACCAGTTGAACATCGCGACAAAGTGCGCAGCAGCAAACGCCAATACCAGATAGTAGGCAAGATCGCCCATGGCGCCGGACATCATGGTCACCACATCCCGGTGACTTTTAACGGTGCCGGCGGCAGATCCATACGCCCAACCGGTTGCCAGGAAAAGCAGGAAAAACGCAGCAACCAATGATTGATAAAACGGTTGCAGGCGTGCTGCTCCCATGTCTTCGTTGATCAGGGGCGTACCCGGTGAGAAACACAGCACCAGCCACAACCCGACAATACCCAAGGCTGCCCAACCCGCGCGACGCAATCCGGCCTGTTCTGCAGCGGTCAGCGTGCTGTCTTCGCGGGTGCTCAGGCCAACGCTGTTATTGGCAATAATGGCTTTGGCTGACCCCAGTCTGGGTTCAATGATTTTGTCGGTCACGTACCAGATCACTGGCAAGTAGACAAACACCATGGCGGCAATAAAAAACCAGTTGCCCGCGATATTCATAACCCATCCCTGATCAAGGGTCACCACCGCAGCTTCAGTGATGCCAAACAGCAAGGCGTCCAGTTGCCCGGGAATCAGGTTGGCCGAAAATCCCCCGGAAACACCAGCAAACGCAGCTGCGATGCCGGCGATGGGATGGCGCCCGGCTGCCGCATACACAACGCCTGCCAGTGGAATCAGTACCACGTACGCGGCATCAGCCGCGAGATTACCCAGCATCGCCAGCAGCGCAACAACAGGTGTCAGCATGGCAAGTGGTGCTTTTTTAACCGCGCTGCTCATGGCGGTGGCAAACAAACCGCTGCGCTCAGCCACACCGGCTCCCAGCATCACCAACAGCACATACCCCAGCGGATGAAAGTGGGCGAAGGTGGTTGGCATTTGCGTGAGCAGACGCTGCAGATTTTCAGCCGACAGCAGGCTTGCGGATAACACGATCACCGGGCTGCCGTCGGCCTGTACTTGCGTGGGATGGACCGCGGATATGCCCAAAAGCGACGCAATGACGCTGATCACAATGACCCCGCCAATCAACCAGAAGAATATAAAAACCGGATCAGGGAGTCGGTTGCCGGTGTCTTCAATCCAACCAAGGATGCCCTTGGATTTGTCACCGGTATCAGGAATTTGTGCCATTGTGAGGTCCTTTTGTCTTGTTGTCGTTTTGCGACTGAGTTTTCAGCTTCGTGTGCCAAGCATAATGCAGGCATGGCTGTGCAGCAAAGTGAAGATATGCAGGAGAAAGGGGTAGCAGACTGGTGGTCGGGAGAATGCAGCAACAGCGGTTCTTGATTGAACAACTGCTACTGCATTCCCCTGCCTTCCGACCGGACCGTTGCTTCCTGCTGGCAGATTTGTATAACGCGTTTGAACCGCTTGTGGTTCGTTAACAGCAGTATAAACCATGTATGGTTCACTTGCGTTCAAGATTGGCAGCATTTATCAGGCAGCGGCGCGGCAGCATGCCTCAGCGAACTTTTGCCCGAAAAACCGGATTGGCGCAGTCATCTATCATGCGCATAGAAAATGAAGATCAGAACGTCACGCTGGAAACGTTGGAGATGTTGTGCCAGACCTTCCACATTGATGTCGCGGAGTTGTTCCCGCCAGTTGACAGCATTCGGGTGTATCAACCGCCCGCGCGCAGCGGGGCAGATATGCCCATGGTCCATGAGCCTGAGTCGCCCGAGAGCGGTACATCGCCGCTTCTTACAGGCAAAATCAAACACAAGCCCAAGAAAAAGCTTAAATAAAACTCAGTGTTGCCAACGCATTGGTCATGACCAGCAGCAGAAACAGCATCGCAATCCGCCCTAAAGCTTTGCCGGGGTCTTCGCCCTTAAAACCGCGTTTGATACCCAGCAACAACAAAAACGTCCAGACAATCAGCAGCGACAGCAGAATCACAAAACGCTGCCACGCCTCGTCGGCCACTGCCGCACTGCCCAGTACAAAAAATACCGCCGACATGCTCAGAAAGAGTGACCAGTAGGTCAATGCCAGACCGTAATGTCCCTGGATCAGACGTTTAAATGGGCTGATGTTGTGTTGTTTAGGTGAATTCATCATCGCGTATGACAGTGCTCGAGGCTGTTTGACTGGTCACGATAGTAACAGCGCCAGCGAAATCATCCAAGCCAGCCAGACCAAGGTTGACTATGCCGGATGGCACATCGAGAATGCCCTCTGGTGTTACTGCCCGGAGCCTTTATCCCTCATGTCTGATTTTATCCGAAGTCATTTTTATGCCTATATCAGCAAACTGCGCTGGTTGCAGCGTTGGGGTATGAAGCGCAATGTCATTACTGAAAACGTGATGGAGCATAGCTGGGAAGTTGCCACCATTGCTCATGTGCTGGCCTTGGTCAAAAATCGCTACTTTGATGGCCATCTAGACGTCAACGCTGTGGTGGTGGCGGCTCTTTATCACGATTGCAGTGAAGTGATTACGGGCGACATGCCATCGCCCATCAAGTACCACTCGCCGGAAATTACTCGCGCGTACAAAGCCATCGAACAGCAGGCTGGCCACGAATTGCTCAATTTGCTGCCGGCTGATCTGCAGGCAGATTTCCGAAAGGTCTTGATTGAAGAAGAACTGCCTGACGACGTTCACTCGGTGATCAAGGCGGCTGACACCATCTGCGCGTATCTGAAATGCAAGGCCGAAGTTCAGGCAGGCAATACAGAATTCTCGAAGGCTGAAGAAGACGTGCGCCTACGTCTGGAACGCATCAATAGTCCGGAAGTCCGTTATTTTATGCAGACGTTTGCGCCCAGCTACGGTTTGACGCTGGACGAGTTACTGAAGTGAAACACATGAATGACGTGAGTCGCGGGTGTTGTGCATGACGGGCTATTTTTCATTTATAAAACAGCATTGGGCCTTGCTCGGGTTCGGGTTTCTGACGGTGTTTTGGGGTAACTTCGGGCAATCGTTTTTTGTTGCCTGGTTTGGCGCGGATATCCAGCGCTCGCTGGAGCTCAGTGCAGCTGAGTATGGCAGCGCTTATTCACTGGGAACCTTGATGTCGGCAGTTGTGGTGTTATGGGCAGGCGGTTTGATTGATCGAGTCAGCCTGCGCACGTATACCCTGCTGGTATCAGCCGGTCTGGCATCCGCGATGCTTGTGCTGTCACAGGCCAATAATCTCTGGATACTGCTGTTGGGTTTTTCCCTGTTGCGCATGTTTGGTCAGGCGTTGTTGCCACATACCGGCATTACCAGCATGACGCGGCATTTTGACAATCAACGTGGCAAAGCGGTCAGTGTGGCAATGTCTGCCGTACCGGGCGGCGAAATCGTATTGCCCGTGTTGGCTGTTGCGCTGATTGCAGCAGTGGGTTGGCAATCCACATTTTTCTGGCTCGCAATTGCGGTGCCCGTGCTGCTGGTGCCCTTGTTGTTGTGGTTGTTATCGCGCGCACAGATGTCGGACGCTGTATCGCAGACAGAACAGACAGACCAGACAGCAGCAAGCGCCGATCCAATGGCTGCGGATTTTTCAGCCGGTCGCGCTGAAGTGCTGCGTGATTACCGCTACTGGTTGGCGATGCCGGGTATTATTGCCAACCCTTTTCTGATCACAGGAATTTTTATCCATCAGAATTTTCTGGCTGATGTGAAAGACTGGAGTCTTAGCTGGTTGGCGACCTGTTTTGTGGTGTACGGCATTGTGCATTGGATCAGCTCCCTGGTGACGGGTGCTTTGGTTGACCGTTTTAAAGGTGTGCGTTTGTTATCGGTGTTTCTGCTGCCATTGCTGCTGTGTATGCTGGTTGCAGCTTTTGTGCAAGGACAATGGGCGGCGCTGTTGATGATGGTTTTGCTGGGTGTGTCGGCTGGCAGCAGCCCTCCCATTACCGGGGCGCTCTGGCCGGAAATCTACGGGACGCGTAAACTGGGTTCCATCAGAGCCATGAATATGTCAGTGATGGTGCTGTCAACTTCAGTAGCGCCGGTATTGTTTGGTTATTTTATTGACAGCGGCGTGACTGCCGCAGGCTTGTACGGTAGCGGCGCCTTATATGTCTTTCTGGCGCTGATCCTGATGAATTTTTCGTATCCGTCAAATCCGGCACCCATAGGGCTGAGAGGAGTTGTATGACTGATCAGGGCGCACGTTTGTTCGAAGAATTGGTGGAGCTGAATTTTCAGTTATACAGCAGCCTGTTTCTGACCTTACCTCTGGATGCCATCGAGCAGACCGGCACTTTGTTACCCTTGTTAAATGAGTCGTGTGCTGAGGGTCTACAACAGGGGCAATCTCCGGTTGCCATCATCGACGAATTTTTTCGGCAACATCGCGCTCACTTCAGCGAACACGAGCGCATACAGTTCATGTTCAAAATTATTCAATATGTCGAGCGCCAGGTGGTGCTCATTGATGCTCTTGAAGATGCGGCTTACAGCCGTATTCATCAATTGGGCAACAAAAATTCATTGATGCGCTTGAGTGATCGCGCAGCCGATGAAGGGTTGGCGGGTGACCTGGCCAATCTGCTGCAAACGTTTGGTGTGCGTGTAGTGCTGACGGCACACCCGACACAGTTTTATCCTGGGCAGGTGCTTGCAATCATTTCTGATTTGACTGATGCCATTACCAACGCACGTGCCGGGTCGGTACGTGATTTGTTACAGCAACTCGGCAACACACCGTTTTTCCAGAAAAAGAAACCTTCGCCACTGGATGAAGCAGTGTTGCTGACCTGGTATCTGGGTAATATTTTTTATCCGGCTATCGGCGATCTGGTTGACCCTCTGGCGGCGCGCTTTCCCGAACAAGTCAATGCCAATAAGGAGCTGGTGAGTATCGGGTTCTGGCCGGGCGGGGATCGCGATGGCAATCCATTTGTAACCACGGCGACCACCTTGCAGGTTGCCAACAAATTACGTTTCACAATCTTGCAGTGTTATCACCACGATTTGCGCTTGATCAAACGCCGGCTGACCTTTGCCGGGGTTTACGACATGCTGGACAGGTTGGAAAAGCGCATCCACGACGAATTGGTGGAAAAACCTGAACGCGCTGAGGTCAGCCTGACCGAAATCTTTGACACACTTGATCGCGCAGAAGTATTGGTCAAAACACATTTCCAGTCGATGTACATAGAACAATTACAATCCTTCCGACGCAAGGTGACGTTGTTTGGTATGCACTTCGCCAGCATTGATATCCGTCAGGACAGTCGGGTTATCGCTCGCACTTTGAATGCCGTGCTGGCGGCTAACCCGGGCATTCTGCCGGCAGATTTTGAGCAGTTGCTTGAAACACAACAGCTGGATTGTTTGTTTACTTGTTCAGGCACTATAAAAGGCAAGGTGTCCGACGATGCGGTGATCTGCGACACCCTTGAGTCCATGGGTGTTATCCGGCAGATTCAGGCGGTTAACGGCGAGCGCGGCGCGCATCGCTACATCATCAGTAATTGCCGAGGGCCAGTGGACGTAGCGCGGGTATTTGCACTTTTCAGGTTGTGTGGTTGGGCAGATGCGCCAATCACGGTCGACGTGGTGCCCTTGTTTGAGACAGTCAGCGATTTGCGCAGTGGTGGTGAGTCCATGGCCAGCCTGTACGCCAATACGTATTACCAAGCGCATCTGGCGCAGCGCCGTCGTCGCCAGACAGTCATGCTGGG